>NZ_CAUVXI010000005.1:56281-72968 GCF_963555845.1 Protofrankia sp. Cas8
GGCGCGCGAGATCAGGTCACCCATCCGCTGCCGGTCGTAGATTCCGATGCGCAGCCGCAGCAGGTGACCGATCAGGCGTGTCCGCAGGCCGAACAGAATCTGCTGGCCGGTGCGCCCCAACAGGTAGTTCCCACAGCTGTCGATCAATGCCTGGCCGGCGAACAACACGAAAAGCAGCGCGACCATCCAGGTGGGGATCCCGCCAGCCTGTGCGGCGTCGATCACGTTTTTCACCAGGAGCGGCTGCGCAATTCCGAGAACAGTTCCGATCAGGGTTAGCCCGGTCGCGATGCCGATGGGTCGACCGTGCCCGCGCAGCAGGCGCCACAAGTCACCGATCGGCCATTTGCGACCCTCGGGAACCGCTGGAAGCGGCTCCGTCGCGATACCCCGGGATGCGTCGCTCATGGCACCGGGACGCCTTTGGGAGGAACGGCGACCAGCGGCCGGAAGTAGCCGGTCGGTTCCCGCTCGCCCACCATGATGCCTTCCGCCTCCACCCAAGCGTGCGCCGCGAACGGAGCGACCCTGCGAATGCCGACGCACCACGTCGGCCACACTCCTGACGCCCGGCAGAGCAGCGCGGTGGCAACAGACCGGGGAACACAGCCCTGCGCGCCCCGGCACAGGATGCTCACCGTCATAACGGCCTCCCGTGCGGCCAGCGTCTGCTCGTAGTCGGCCGGCCGAGCGCCGTGCTGCAGCCAGGTCAGGACGGAACGGATCCGGCCGGGCGGCTGGGTGGCCAGAAGCCTGGCGGCCACGACCGCGGCGATCGCCAGTGGCCGTCGGCGCAGCGGCAGTTCTCCTCCTCGACGGGGCAACGACATGGGTGTGCTCATCGGGCGGCACCTTCCTCGTGAACGTGCTCCGCTCGGCGTGCGACGACGGACGGGGGTTGCTCCCGTCAGCGGGCGCTGTCGGTGGCGATCAACCCGGCCGTGTCGAGTTGGGCCAGCAGGGTCTGTATGTCCCGGTTCGCGGTGGTGACATCCACCTCGTAACTGTTGACCACAGCGTCGGCTGCTTGCGCGGTGCTGCCGCCGTCGAGCAGTAGCCGCAGGACAAGTGCCCCGATCGGGTTGAGTGTCCAGTAACGACCGCTGCGTTCATCCAGGAGCCCGATCCCATAGTCGGTTTCCGCGTGGACGACGCCTTTGCGTAGCACCAGCATCTATTCTCCCACGGAGTCCTTACGCCTGAGTAGGCTGCGCCTTCACGGTCCGGTCGCCGGCGAGTACCCGCAACCACATCTCACAAGCGAAGGTCTGCTGAAGGGGCTCGTGAGCCAGCGAAGGCCCGTGGGAGTACCGACAGCCGGCCCGTAGTTTCTCGGCGTCGACCAGTCCGAGAGCGGCAAGCATCGAGTCCTCGGACAATGCCAGCAGCCAGTCACGGTTGGCAGACAGCCCTGCTTCTTCCTCGGTCGATCCTTCCGCTTTTGTGACGCGCCCCAGCGAGACCGCTGGCACGATTCCGTGCATAGCCTCCTTGAGTAGCGGCTTGTACTCCCAGGGGGTGGACCGTTCTTCCGGACGTACCATGAGGGACGCCTCGATGACCCGGTCGTCGAGGAAGGGCGCGGCGATCGGGATGCGGCTGGGCGCGGCGAGCTGGGAGAACAGGCGAACGGCTCCGGCCCCGGAGCGGATGGACAGGATGTCACAGTGCTGGTCACGGGTGCCAGCCAGCGGGCGGGCCGATCCCAGGACCGCGTCGAACGCCTCACGCACCAGGCAGACGCCGTCCGCGGTCACCCACGGCGCCAGCCGTGGCGCAGCGGCCCAGTCCAGGTCGGGCAGCGGTTGCCTCCGCCCGGAACCGGTCACCTGCGCGGCCACGTCGGACAGAGCGGCGTGGTACGAGCGCGGGCGCAGCATCATCCACAGGCTTGCCGGCAATGGCCATCGGTTGTGGGCCCGCAAGCCGCGGAGCCGGTCGACGGCGGTCCACGGGCGGCGGCGGACCAGCGTGTACAGGTAGTTCGGCGCTCCCTCGAGGACCTCGTCACCACCGAGTCCGGTCAGGTGCACCCGGGGTTGGTACGGGGCCAGCCGGTGGAATCCGGCGAGCATCTTCGCCCGGTCGATAATCCCGATGAAGGGCCTGTCCAACTGTTCGTCGGTGGTCGCGATTCCGTCATAGACAAGTGGAAGATCTTCACGTGGCAGGATCTCGTGTACTGCCGTCGGCAGGTTCTCGATGGCGAGAGCAGCCCACTCCGCGTCGTCGTCCCCCGGGTCCCGTCCGATTCCGGTGTAGGCGACGAGAGCGATCGGATGCCGAGCGGCGAGAAAGCACAACGAGGTCGAGTCGAGTCCGCCGGACAGGTCGCTGCTCACAGTGCCACCCATACAGGCGCGGACGCCTACGGCCTCGGTGAGTGCATGCCGTAGCAGCCGTGCGCCCTGCGCCAACGGAAGTACAGGATCGGGTTGTCGCCACCAACGAATCCGGCTTGGCCGCCCGTTTCCGGCAACCAGGAGGAAATGATCCGACGGTACCGCTTCGATGTTTCGCCACATCGGCTGGTCGTCCAACGGGTACGGCGCTATCGGGTCGAGGAGCGCCAGTGCAACGGCGTGCATGTCCAACTCGCCACCGGTGACAGCGGCCAGTACATCGGCCCGGTCCGCGGCGATCACCTGGTCGTCGACCACGACGTAGAAGACCCGCCGTGTACCTGACGCGGTGCCCTGGACACGGCGACGGCCGTCGATCTCGGCGATGATGTGGAAGCTTCCTGGCAACGAGCAGGCCAAGGTGCCGAGCGAGGCCACATCCCGGGTGCGTTCGAGAACGCGCGTGAGGTAGGCGGCGTCGACCGGGCAACATCCTATCAGCGTTATCCGGGACCGTCCCGTGACCGCTGTAACGATCCCATCCCGGGGCCAGTCGCCCAACAGCCATGGCCGGCCGGAATCGTAGCGGACCGACTCGGTGGCATGGTCGGTGATCTCGGCGGCGACCGCGGCAGCGACACCAGAGTCCGGTAGCACCACGAACCACGGGGTTCCGGTGGGCAGCGTAGGAAATCCGGTCATCTCGTCAGGGCCCCGTTCCTTCTCGGCGGTCGGTAGTCAGTACCCCGATACATCAGTACCCCGATACCCCGATGAGTGGGCGGGTGGCGGCAGCTGTAGGGCCACCACCACCCGCCCCGTTCGGCTCACGGCCTGTCAGGTGATTGCTGCCGGGTGTGGGCGGAAATCCAGACTTCTCCTACCCGACACCCACGCGTCCTACCCGACACCCACGCGACACGTGAGGAGTCGATCCGGCTACTTACCTCCGAACCTGCCTCGGCGTCCCTCAAATTCGCCAAAGTCGCGGAAGCCGCGGCGCCGGCCGAAGAAGTCACGCCCGTGTCCCCAGTAGTGGCCACCGGTGATCGTGGCGAAGGCGCCGGCCTCGTGCAGAGCAGGCGCCTCGTAGGAAGCCTTCATGGATCCCTCCCGTTGAAGTCTGTGGTTGTCTGGTCGCCGGACGATCTGATCTTTTCCGACTGGGCCGATCGCTGATCGGGACCAGTATCTTGTCTACGTTCCGTGTCCGGCTGGTGTTAACTGTTCCACCGAGAGGTTCAATTTTGGTTCAGCCTGCATACATCCGCCGATTGATGCGCCTCATCGGTACCCGCACTGATCGGACGGTAGGCCCGGGTTGGTGGCGTTGTCGGCCACCAGCGTCTCGTTGTCGGCCGAAAGGATCTGATGATGAAGCCGCCGTAGGTCGGCACCAGGCTCTATTCCAAGATCGTTTGCAAGACGGTCGTACACGGTCCGGTAGGCGGACAGGGCTTCGGCTCGACGGCCCGAACGGTCCAGTGCGACCAGGAGCTGACCCCAGAGGCGTTCCCGGAGTGGATATTCCACAATTAGTGCACGCAGCGTGGGTAGGATGATCTCAGGTTGGCCCAGGGCGAGGCGGGCATCCATCAGGTCCTCCCAGACTGCCCAGCGCTGTTCCTCAAGCCGGGCGGTCTCGGCGAGCGCGATGTCCGCGGGCAATTCTTCGAAGGGTTGACCACGCCATAGCTTCAGAGCTTCCTCGAAGTATTCAATGGCTTTCTCGCGGGTGCCGGAACGCAATGTTTCCCGACCCCTGTCCGCCATCCTCCCGAATATGGAGAAGTCCATTTCTTCGGGCAATACGTTGATGCGGTACCCGCCTCTTTTGCTTTCAATTCTGCCGAATGGATCCCGGCTGGGTGGCAGCGCATGACGCAACTGGGAGACATAGGTCTTGATGTTTCCGGAGGCGGAACGAGGTGGCTCGTCCTCCCAGAGAGAGGAGCAAATCCGGTCAACGCCGACCCAGGTGTTGGAGTTCAGCAGCAGCAAGGAAAGCAGTACCCGTGGTTTGCCCTGATGAATATCTACGGGCTCGCCGTCCGGATTGTATACTTCCAGTGATCCTAGTATGCGAAAAAGAGCTTTCCCGCTCAGGGTATCACCCATACGCCTTGCGGTACCCGGTCGACAGCCGGGTTAAGCCCGGCTATCGCGGTCGGGTATCGCAGGTGGCACGTATTATCTGGAAATGTTATTCGAAACTCCTGTTAATATTGGAAAGTCGTGCGAATGAAGAACATGTCGATCGTTTGTCAACCAGCGGCCTTGGATTGTGAGGCCCGGAGGTGTCAGCCGGAGTCGGTGGGGTTCAACAGGTTCGCCACGATGCCGTCAGGGTCGGGACCGGTCCCGGTGGGCGGTGTGCTCGGTGTCGTCGACGTCCCGATTGTCGGCGTTGTCGCCGCCGGCGTGGGGCTGGCGGTGGGGGCGTGTGCGTTCCCCGGGCGCCCGGGGGTGCTCGGAGCGGGGCCCGCGCTCGGCGGAACGTCAGCGGTGGCCGGGCCCGATGCGGTGGGCTCGGTGGGAGGACCCGCGCTGGGAGCCGGCGCGGCGGAGGGGTTCACCGGCAGCGCCACGGTCGGGTCCCCGACGACCGGTTCCCGCGTGGGTGCATGGTCCACCGGGGTCGAAACGGCGGCCGGAGCGCCCGCCCGCGACGGTGGCGTGAACCCGGCGGCGGTGAGGGTGTCGTCCACACCGTGCACGTAGTCGAGGGCGTCGGATGCCATCGTGCGCAGCTGACCACCGGGCAGGCCGTCGAGCAGGGTCCGCAGATCCCGGGTCTGGTCGGCGGTGAAATCCCGGACCGCGCGCAGTGCGTCGTCGCTGCCGTTGCGAGCCTCGGCGACCAGCACGTCCCCGCCGGCCGCCGCCTCGTTGCGCCAGGCTGCCAGAAGACCGCGAATCTCGGTGGTCTTCGTCGGAAGCCGTCCGTCGTCCATGAGAGTCTGGATCTCACCCAGCCTGGTCCGGGCGATGTCGAGGTGGACCTTGGCCTTTTCGACACGGTTGCTGGTGAGATCAAGCTGGATCTGCTCGACCCGGAGCTTGAGCCCGTAGAAGGGTTCACCGGGAACCGCCCGATGAGCGTTGACCGCGATACCCGTCACCAGGACCGACGTGGCAAGGGCGCCGATCAGAGCCGGGCGGGCACCGACCCACGCGCGCGAGCCGCGCCCGGGTGCCCTTTCCTCGCCGGTCAGGCGTTCGTTGGTCAGACGTTCGTTGGTCAGATGTTTGCCGTTGACGGTTTCGGTGGCTGGGAGCTCGCGGTTGCGGAGCTCGCGGTTGTGGAGCTCGCTGGCCGGGGGTTCGGCGAGCAGATGGGCGCGCAGGGACGCGCGGAACTCCTCGCGCGGCGACACCTGTTCACAGGCTCGCAGCGCGGTGACGACGTCCAGCCTGGTGCGGTCGCGCATGCCCACGACAGGCAGCCGACCGTCGATCAACCGGTCAAGGCGTTCCGCTCGTCGCCTGGTGAGTGATACTCCCATGGCGTCCCCCCCGTTCCCCCTGTACGGTGCGCAGCCCAGGCGCTGGTCGGCACCCGCATACACCGTCCGCTCCCATGGTGACGGGGAACACCCCGCGCGGGCACGTATCTCGCCCTCGCCGTCCACGGTGATTCGTCCGGACGGTTTGATCCGGCCGGCACGGAATCCACCCTGAACGATCGCCACATCATCATTTGATCTATCCCACCGTGAGGGTCACCTTGGTGCCCTGTTGGACCTGGCTTCCGGCGGGCGGGTTCATGCTCTTGACGGTGTCGCCGAAGAAGGCGATACCATCACGTTCGGCCTTCAGCCCGGCGTGTTGCAGTACTCGCGCGGCGGCCTGGTACTTGAGGCCGACAACATCGGGAACGTCGACCAGCTGACCGCTGCCGTCCCCGCCGTTGCCCCCTCCACCTGTGTCGGGCGGCCCCTTGGAGACGAACAGGGTGACCGCCGAGCCGCGGTTGACCTGCTGCCCGGGGTCGGGGGAGGTGCGCACGACGCTGCCGGCGGCGACGGTGTCGTCGTTGATGTCCGCACGGTTGACGGTGAGACCGAGTGCCTGGAGCTGGCTGCGGGCCTGTTCGAACGTCAGCTGGATCACGTACGGCATGATGACGGTGGCCGGGCCGGTACTGACGATCAGCGTCACCGCGGTGCCCTGGGCGAGCTCGGTGCCCGCGGCCGGGTCCGTTCTGATCACGTTACCGGCCGCGATCGCGGCGTTGGCTTCCTGGCGTGGGGTAGGCGTCACGTTGAGCTGTTGGCGGGTGAGCCTGCTCTGGGCTTCGGTCACCGACAGGGTGGCGACGTCGGGCACGTGGACCTTCGCCTTGCCCAGGCTGAGGCGTACCCGCACCGTGCTGCCGGGCTTCACCTCGGCGGTGCTGGCCGGATTCTGCTCCATGACCCGGCCCTCGGTGAACGTGTCGCTGGTGGCGGCATCATCGAAGACCACGGCCAGCCCGGCCTCGGTGAGCGTCCGTTCCGCCGTGGCCCGGTCGAGACCAACCAGCGGGGGGACCCGTACCGTGCCCGGCCCGGACAGCGCCCTTGCCCCGGCGAACACTGCGACCAGGGCGATGAGCGTGACAACGGCTATCGCCACGAGCCTGCCGACCGACCATCGCGACCGTCGCCGGTAGTGCGGCGCGAGACCGTGCAGGTCCCCCCCGCCACGTTCGTAGCCGGTGGTCGCCCGGGAGCCGTCGACCGCAGCCAGCCCCGGGTGGGTGCCGTCGGGGTAGCGGTCGGGGTAGCCGTCGGACGGGGCTGGCTCCTGGCCGGGCTCCGGTAGGTACGCCGCGAGCTCGCGCAGCTCGTCCAGCATGGCGGCGCCGTCGGCGGGCCGCCGGTTCGGGTCGCGTGCGGTGGCGCGGAGCACGAGCGTGTCCAGCGCGGCGGGGATGCCCGGAACGGCTGCGGACGGCGCGGGAACATCGCCGTGCACGGACTGGTAGGCAAGCGACATCGGGGTGCTGCCGCTGTGGGGCAACTGCCCGGTCAGCATCTCGTACAGCACGACTCCGGCGGCGTAGATGTCGCTGCGGGTGTCGGCCGAGCCGTCGCTGACCTGCTCGGGTGCGAGATAGCCGACGGTCCCCATCACGACACCTTGTGTCATGGCGTAGGTCGCCTGGTTGACGGGCCGGGCGAGCCCGAAGTCCGCGACCTTCACCTGGCCGTCGTTGCCCAGCAGGATGTTCTCCGGCTTGATGTCACGGTGTATGAGGCCGGCGTCGTGGGCGGCCGTGAGAGCTTCGAGGACCGGCTCGATGATCTCGACAGCCTCGGCCGGGGTCAGTCGACCGCGGTTGCCGATGTGCTGGCGCAGGGTCTGCCCCCGGACAAGCTCCATCACCAGATAGATGACATGCCCGTGGGGCCCGTTGTCACTGCCCTGATCGAGGATGGAGACCGCACGCGGGGTGTTCAGCCGCGCCGCGGCGGTGGCCTCTCGGTGGAAGCGCCGGACGAAGTCCTGATCGTGCGCGAAGGCGGGATGCATGACCTTGAGAGCGACCAGCCGGTCAAGCCGGTTGTCGTGCGCGACATAGACCGTCGCCATGCCGCCTACCGCGATGCGTTCCTGCGCGGTGTAGCGCCCGTCCAGTAACCGTCCGATGACGGGGTCTGTGACGGTCGCGTCCATATGGCACAGCTTACGATCGCGTGCTCCGGTCGCGGGCATCCGGTCGGATGGGGCCCGTTGTGATGCGCCGGTGGGGCCCGTTGTGATGCGCCGGCAGCTGTCATGCGCAGGCAGATCGAAACCGCGGGGAAACCTGCGCGGGGAAACGGGTGCCGGGCTACCCTCGCCGACATGGAGCGGATTGTCGTCGTGGGCGCGGGACTCGCCGGAGGCCGGACCTGCCAGGAGCTGCGGGCTGGCGGGTATACCGGGACGCTGACCCTGCTCGGTGCCGAGGACCACCTCCCGTACGACCGACCGCCACTGTCAAAGGCCGTGCTCGCCGGACGCAGGGACGACACCACGTTGCCTGTTGACCTGGGCGATGTCGAGCTGCTTCTCGGCCGTCGCGCCACCGGGCTGCGGCCGGGGGCCCTCGACACCGATCGTGGTCCGCTCGATTTCGACGGCCTGGTCATCGCCACCGGTGCCGATCCGGTGCGGCTGCCCGGTGACGGGCGCCAGCGGGTACTGCGCACCATCGACGATGCCCGCGCGTTACGGGAGGTCCTGCGTCCGGGTCTGCGGCTCGCGGTGGTCGGGGCGGGCTGGATCGGCGCGGAGGTGGCTACGGCCGCCGCGGCCGCCGGTGCGGCGGTGACCGTCGTCGAGGCTGCGGACGTCCCGTTGGCGCAGGCGCTCGGGGACGAGGTCGGCTCCCGTATGATCGACTGGTATGCCCAGGCCGGCGTGACGTTGCGGCTGGACACCGAGGTCCACGCCGTCCAGCCGGACGGGCTTGCACTCGTCGGCGGCGAGCACCTGCTCGCAGACGAGATCGTGGTTGGCGTCGGGGTTCGGCCGGCCACCGGTTGGCTCGTCGGTTGCGGGCTCGCGCTCGACCGTGGGGTCGTCGTGGACGAACACCTTGCCGCGGACTGGTCCACACCGGTTGTCTGCGTCGGCGACAGCGCCGCATGGTGGTCGCTGCGCTACTCGACACGGATGCGGGTCGAACACTGGGACTGTGCCCAGCAGTCACCGGTTGTCGCCGCGGCCACCCTGCTGCGTGCAGACGCGACTACACCGTTGCGTGCAGACGCGACTACACCGTTGCGTGCAGACGCGGGTACCCCTCCGGAGGACGTCGCGGTCTATGACCCGGTGCCCTATTTCTGGTCCGACCAGTTCGATCGAATGATCCAATTTGCGGGTCGCCGCCCGGCCGACGCGAAGCCGGTGTGGCGTGGCGACCCGAGCCAGCCCAAGGGCTGGTCGGCGGGCTGGTTCGACGATGCCGGCCAGCTGGCGGCTGTGGTCGCCGTCGGGCGACCGGCCGATGTCGTGCGTGGCCGGCGCCTGATGGTCGCCGGTGCCACGATCGACCCGACCCGGTTCGCGGACGCGTCGACACCGTTGGGCTGATCCGGCCTTCGGCCGGGGCTTAGAGCGCCCGGCAATAGGGGCCGCGCGTAGGCGAACATGCGCGGGTAGGAACATGATTGCGCGGCTGTTGGCCCGATGGGCGGGCAGCGACCGGTATGGTCATGAGTCATCGGTGTTTCGGGACGAGACCCCCGTCGGGATGCCGCCCGGGCGATTACTACAGTTCCTGCGTGCCCCGCATTCACCTGGTCTCGAACCTGCCCGGCGCGAGCGTTCTCGGCGACCACCTGCGGGGCGCTGGGCTCGGGCCCACCTCCGCGAGATCCGCCGACGCCCTCCTCGTGCTCATCGATCGGCCGCTCGACGGGGTCGAACAGGACGTGTTGGATCGCGCGCGCCAGTCCGTCCCCGTGCTGCTCGCCGGCCCCACCCTGCGGTCGCTGCCACCTGACAGTCCGCTGGTCGAGGCGTCGGGGCTGCTTCCCGGGCGAGTGATCCCGGCTCACGAGCTCAGCCTGATTCCCGGCCCGGACGGCGGTGACTTCACCGCCCGTATCGGCGACTTCCGCCCGGTCGACCAGTGGGTCATACCTGACAAGATTGTCGACGACGTGCAGCAGTTGCTGATGGTTCGCCACGAGTTGGCCGATCATGCGGTGTGCACCTGGCGTCCGTCCACGGGGCTGGGCATGTTCACCCTCGGCTCGGGCGGCCGGGTGCTGGCTGATCCGGCATACCATCGGCTGATCGGGCGGTGGCTACGCCACGCCCTCGGGGTCCTTGATGCGCCGCCGGTGCGGGTGGGGCTGCTCGGCACGGCCGACTCCGCCGCCGCCCACCACATGGCCGTCGAGGCGACCGAAGGCCTGGAGATGACCGCTGTCTGTGACGGTGGGTCCCGTCCGTCGGGTCGTGGTGGCGACCGCGGTGCCCGCCGGATCGCCAATCCAGCTGAGTTGGTGGCCGACCCGGAGGTGGGTCTGGTGATCATTGCCACGCCGACCCACACCCATGCCGAGTGGGCCATGCGGGCGCTGGATGCCGGAAAGCATGTCGTCGTCGAACAGCCCTTCTGCCTGGCCACCCAGGAGGCTGACGATCTCATCTCCGCCGCGGCCGAGCGCGGCCTCGTCCTGGCCGTGCACCCCGACCAGCGCGACGATCCCGGCTGCCGGGCACTGCGGGCCGCGGTCAGGTCGGGCGCTGTCGGCGACGTGCTGTGGCTGGAGACGTTCCAGGGTGCGTTCGCGCGTCCCGCCGGAACCTGGCATGACGACGTCAGGGTGAGCGGAGGCGTCATCTACGATCGCGGGTTCGCCCATCTGGACTTGATTCTCGACCTGCTGACCGAACCCGTCGAGTGGGTGTCGGCATCCGCCCACAAGCGGGTCTGGCACCACGTCAGCAACGCCGACCATATCCGGATCCTGCTCCACTTCGCCGACGGTGCCGAAGCGCAGGTCACGATCTCCGACATCGCCGCGGTGGCGTGGCCGAGGTTGCATGCCATGGGCGCTACCGGCTCGATCGTCAGCGAGGTCATGACGGAGTCGGCGGGGCCGGCGGGGCCGGGCTCGCGATCCGGGCGGCATTCCGAGCGCACGCCCGAGGCCTTCCCCGCCCCGTTGAACCTGGTCACCGGGGACGGGAACCGGACCCGCCTGGCGTTTCCGCCACCGGCTACCTCGGGCTTCCACAGCGAGCTGGCGGACCGCCTGGTCTCGGGCTGGCCGATGCCGTATCCGGTGGAGGCGGCCCGGCGGGTGGTCGCTGTGATGGAGGCGGCCACCCGATCGGTGGCCGCAGGCGCGGCCCCCGTCACCCCGGCGTGACCAAGAGCCGTTGCCCGGTGTTTACTTTGACCGTGGATTGGCTGACACTGCCCGATGTCGCTGACATGCTCGGGCTGCCCATCACGCGGGTACGACAGCTGGTGGGAGACCGCAAGCTGCTCGCCGTACGCTCAGCGGGCGTCCTGCGGGTGCCCGCTGAGTTCATCGTGGATGGAGCGATCGTCAAAGGTCTTCCCGGCCTGCTGACGGTGCTGACGGACGCGGGGTTTTCCGACGAGGAGGCGATCGACTGGCTCTTCCGGGAAGACCCGACCCTGCCCGGTACCCCCGTGCGGGCGCTGGCGGAAAACCGTGGCCGGGAAGTCAAACGCCGGGCCCAGGCCCTGGCCTTTTAGAGCGCCCCGCCGCACACAGGGTCATGGCACACATAGGGTCATGGCTATGGTGCGGTCTTCTGGTGATCTGACCTCGCAGGTACCGTCGCCGACGGTGCCGGTGCCGGTGCGGCAGGCGCGGCTCGCCGATGCTCGGCTCTACCTGTGCACCGGGCGTCAGCCGGCGTTCCCCAGGTTTGTCGACGACGTTCTCGCCGGCGGTGTGGACATCGTCCAGCTCCGGGAAAAGGGCCTGGAATGGCAGCCCGAGGCCGACCTGCTCGCCGTGATGCGGGAGATCGCCCAGCGGCGTGCGGCGCTGGTGAGTGCCAACGATCGTGCCGATCTCGCCGCCTTCACCGGCGTGGACGTGTTGCATGTGGGGCAGTGCGACATCCCACCCCGGCTCGCCCGGACGCTGCTCGGCCCGGACGTGCTGATCGGGCGGTCCACCCATGATCCCGAACAGCTCACCGCCGCGATCGAGGATCCCGACGTGGACTACTTCTGCGTCGGGCCGGTGTGGGCGACGCCCACCAAACAAGGGCGCGCCCCGGTCGGGCTGGAGCTGCCGCGTCTGGCCGCTCGGCTTGCCCCGCCGTTCGCATCCGGGGTCAAGCCGTGGTTCGTCACCGGCGGGGTGGACGCGACAACGCTCGACGAGATCCTCGACACCGGCGCCCGGCGGGTGGTCGTCGTCCGGGGCATCACCGGGGCATCGGACCCGGGTGCCGCCGCGGCGGGCCTGACCGGCCGGCTCCGCGCGGCCTGACCTGAGCGCGGTGCGGCACCTGACGTACCTCGCGGTCCTCGCGGCCTGTCTGATCGGCACCGCGCCGCTAGAGGTGATCTTTCGTACCCGGGTCTACGCGCGGCCGGTGCGGTTGTTGTTGACGTTGCTGCCGGTGGGCGTCGTGTTCACCGGTTGGGATGCCTATGCGATCTCGCACCGGCACTGGGGCTATGACCGCGCCCAGATGTCCGGGGTGCGCCCGGTCGGCGGGCTGCCGCTGGAGGAGCTGCTGTTCTTTCTGGTGGTGCCGGTCTGCGCGGTCCTGACGCTGGAAGCCGTCCGTGCGGTCAAGGGCTGGCCGGTCGGTGACGAGCCGGCGGGGGACGAGCCGGTGCGTGACGAGCCGGCGGGTGACATCCCCGCAGGTGACATGCCCGCGGATGACAACCCGTGAGCTATACCGCGCTTGCGGCCGTCGGCGTCGCCGCCACCGTGTTCCTCGATCTCGCGGTGCTGCGGACCAGAGTGCTTGTCCGTAAGGCGTTCTGGGTTGCCTATGCCATCATCATCGTCTTCCAGTTGATCACGAACGGTGTCCTGACCGGCCTGGCGATCGTCACCTACGATCCCCGCGCGATTCTCGGCCCCCGGTTCGTGTACGCCCCGGTCGAGGATCTGCTGTTCGGGTTCGCCCTGGTCACCCAGACGCTGTCCTGGTGGGTCTACTGGGGGCGCCGCCTGGATGGAGCGAAGCCGGCGCGTTCTCGTTCCGATGGTCAACCAGGTGGGTCCAGCTGAATCGTACGTTCGGTTGTTTGTCCCGAAGACAGTCCGCAGACGCGTCGGCTATGGTGCATCTGTGACGACTTTGCGGATCTCGGATGTGGCCGGCCTGCTGGGTGTCAGTGACGACACGGTGCGACGGTGGGCGGACGCCGGCAAACTGCCGCTGGTCCGCGACGACAGCGGCCGCCAAGCCGTCGAGGGCGCGGCGCTGGCCCGGTTCAGCCAGGAGCTGGCGGCGTCGGTGGACCGGCCGCCGGCGGTCGACGCCGCGGTGGTGGGTGAGTCGGCCCGTAACCGGTTCCCCGGGATCGTGACCCGCGTGGTGCGGGACGGGGTGATGGCGCAGGTTGAGATCCAGGCCGGTCCGCACCGGATCGTGTCGTTGATGAGCCGGGAGTCCGCCGACGAGCTCGGTCTGGAGCCCGGCGTGATCGCCGTGGCGTCGGTGAAGTCGACGAATGTGGTGATGGAACTTCCTCAGCAGCGTCGCTGAACCGCCTGTCGCGCCGGCGCGTCCGTGCCGGCGGAGGTCCGCTGTTTTCCGTTGAGGGGGATACGTGGGAACGCGATCGAAATTCTGGGCGCTGTGTGCGCTGGTGTGTACGGTTCTGGTGGGATGTGGTTCGAGTACGACCAGTTCTAACGCGACCGCCCCGCCGTCGACCGCCCCGCCGTCGACGGCGCCGGCGGGGACACCTGCGCTGACCGGGACGGTGACGGTGTTCGCGGCATCGTCGCTGACCGAGTCGTTCACCGAGCTGGGCAAGCAGTTCGAGGCGGCGCATCCCGGGGTGAGCGTGAAGTTCAACTTCGGAGCGAGCTCGACGCTGGCGACCCAGCTCACTCAGGGTGCGCCCGCGGACGTGTTCGCCTCGGCCAGCGCGACGAACATGGCAGCCGTTGTGACCGCCGGGCAGGCGGCCAACCCGACGACGTTCGCGAAGAACTCGATGGAGATCGTGACCCCGCCGAACAACCCGGCGAACATCGCGGCCGTCGCCGACCTGGCGAAGCCGGGGGTGAAGGTCGCGCTGTGTCAGGCGCAGGTCCCGTGCGGGGTGACCGCCGCGAAGGTCTTCGCCAACGCGGGTGTCACGGTCACGGCGACGACCTACGGCGCGGACGTGAAGGCGGTCCTGACCACGGTCGAACTCGGTGAGGTCGACGCCGGCATGGTGTATGTCACCGACGCGCAGGCCGCGGCCGCGAAGGTGAAGGCGATCGCGATCCCCGCGGCGCAGAACGCCTCCACGGCCTATCCGATCGCTGCCCTGACCAAGGCGCCGAACCCGGCCGGGGCAGCGGCGTTCGAGGCGTTCGTGTTGTCGCCCAGCGGGCAGACGGTGCTGGCCAAGGCCGGGTTCTCGCCCGGTTCGTGAGCCATCTCCCGCTCCTGGGTCGTGTCCTGGGTCGTGCGGACCGGCAGCGTTCGGGCTCCCCCGTCCCCGTCCACGTCCGCGCCCGCGTCCGGCCGGGTGAGCGGTCCGGGGGCGGCGGCCGGGTGCCGGTTCCGTTGGCGGTCGCCGGCGCTGTCGCGATCGGCTTCCTGCTGCTGCCGCTGGCCGGCCTCCTCCTGCGGGCACCGTGGCGCAGCCTGCCCGCGCTGCTGGTCACCCCGGCGGTGGGGGAGGCGTTGCGACTGTCGTTGATCACCTCGACGATCGCGACCGTGCTGTCGTTGCTGGTCGGCGTGCCGCTGGCCTGGCTGCTGGCCCGCGCGAGCTTTCCCGGCCGGGGCCTGCTGCGTGCGGCGGTGACGGTGCCGTTGGTGCTGCCGCCGGTGGTCGGTGGGGTGGCGTTGCTGCTTGCGTTCGGCCGGCGCGGGATCGTCGGCCGCCATCTGGACGCCTGGTTCGGCATCACCCTGCCGTTCACCACCGCTGGTGTGGTGATGGCGGAGGCGTTCGTGGCGATGCCGTTTCTGATCGTGACGGTGGAGGGGGCGTTGCGATCGACCGACCGCCGCTTCGAGGACGCCGCCGCCACCCTCGGGGCCAGCCCGTGGGTGACCTTCCACCGGGTCACCCTCCCGATGATCGCGCCGTCGCTCGGTGCGGGCGCGGTGCTGTGCTGGGCGCGCGCCCTCGGCGAGTTCGGCGCGACGATCACGTTTGCCGGTAACTATCCGGGGACGACCCAGACCATGCCGATCGCGGTCTATCTCGCGCTGGAGACCGACCCGGATGCGGCGATCGCCCTGTCCCTCGTTCTGCTCGCGGTGGCCGTGGGCGTTCTGCTGCTGTTGCGGGAACGCTGGCTGCGGCCGGGTAATGCACTGTGAGCGAGGCTGCCCTGCAGGCCCGGGTGCGGGTGGAGCGTACGAACGGTTTCACCCTTGAGGTCGCACTGACCGCAGCGGGCGGGAAGACGGTGGCCGTTCTCGGCCCGAACGGGTCGGGCAAGACGACGCTGCTACGGGTGCTCGCGGGCCTGCTGCCGATCGACGGGGGACGTGTCAGCCTCGGCGACGAGGTCGTGGACGACCCGGCTGCCGGGATCTTCGTCCCGGCGCAGCGGCGCGCGGTCGGGATGGTCTTCCAGGACTATCTGCTGTTCCCGCACTTGACCGCCCGGGACAACGTCGCCTTCGGTCCGCGTGCCCGCGGGATGTCCCGGGCCGCGGCCCGCGCCGCCGCCGGGCAGTGGCTGGCGACGTTTGGCCTGGCCGAGTTCGCCGACCGCCGCCCCGGTGTGCTCTCGGGCGGGCAGGCCCAGCGGGTGGCGTTGGCCCGAGCGCTCGCGGGCGGGCCGCGCCTGTTGCTGCTGGACGAGCCTCTCGCCGCCCTGGACGCGTCCACCCGGCTGGCCGTCCGGGCGGATCTTCGCAGGCACCTCACCGGTTTCGCGGGCCCGTCGGTGCTGGTGACCCACGATCCGATCGAAGCGATGGTGCTCGCCGACGAGATTGTGATCATCGAAGCGGGCCGGGTGGTACAGCAGGGGCCGCCGGCCGAGGTCGCCCGCCGGCCCCGGACCGACTATGTGGCCAGGCTCGTCGGGCTGAACCTCTACCGGGGGCAGGCCGACGCCGGCCGGGTGCGGTTGGTCGGCGGTGGTGTCCTGACCATCGCGGACACCGCGATCGGTGGGCCGGTGCTGGCCGCGTTGCGGCCCTCCGCCGTCGTCCTCGGGATCGAGGAGCCGCACGGCAGCGCCCGCAACACCCTCGCCGGCCGGATCGCCGGGCTGGAACTGCTGGGTGACCGGGCCCGGGTGGCGCTCGACACGATCCCCCCGCTGCTCGCCGACGTCACCCCGGCCGCCCTCGCCGAGCTGCGCCTGGAACCGGGCGTGACCGTGTGGGCGTCGTTCAAGGCAACCGACGTCGAAACCTACCCTCAACTCCAGGAGTAACCGGCCGGTCCGGAGCCGGCGCAGTTGCTTGCTGCTTCAGAATGCAAGCCTGACGGGATGTCTGGCGTGGATTCACGGGCGGCGAGAATCCGGGTTCCAGGTCGGTCCGGCCAGGGCTCGCCGGGGTCAGCGTGGCGACGCCCACAGCCGGACCGTGTTGTCGGCGCTGCCGGCGGCCAACATCGAGCCGTCCGGGGAGAAGGCCACCGAGGTCACGTAGGGGGTCTGGCTGGTTAACGGCTCGCCCAGCGGTCGGGGGGGGGGCCGTCCGGTTTGGAG
>NZ_CAUVXI010000006.1:0-1770 GCF_963555845.1 Protofrankia sp. Cas8
GTTCTCAGACACGCTCTAAGTGGTCACCGCCGGAAGTTGTTCGGGGGGTGCCGGATTCCGGATGCCGGATGCCGGGTGGATGCGGCGAATGATCAACAGCCGATGAACGCGAACAACCGCGGGCACGGTGGATACTGACCCGCATGCGCTACGAGGAACGGCTGGCGGTACCTCGGCTCTGGCACCTCTGGGCCGCCCTCTGCGCGGGAGTCTTCGGCAGCTACTTCACCGTCTACACAGACGCCACCTGGACGCGGGCCGTGGTCTACGGGGCCATGTTCACCACGATGGAGGCGGCGCTGTGGCAGCTCGGACGTCCCCGACTGGCCATAACCGACGAGGCGATGCGCGCGGCCGGCGAGATGGTCGACCGAGCTGACATCCGCGACGCCGTCGCCTGCACCGATGTCCGCACCGTACTCGTCCCGGGCGTGTATGCCCTGACCAGACCGTGGATACGCACCGGTGTTCGAGTCACCACCGCCAACGGTGTGTGGGTGCTGTCCAGCAGGCATCCCGGCACGCTACTGACGGCGATCGGCGCGCCGGTCCCGCGCTGATGCCATGCAACGCCTGTGACGGCCACCGGCCGGTAGAACGGCCGGGTTGACGGTCGGGTTATCAGCCCGCCAGCGGCCCGGAAACCCGAGATGATGGGGGTGCGACAGTGCCACAACCGGTATCGAAAATCGGCTGGAAGATCGTGGGAGGCGCGGCCGGAGCGGCAGCCGGAGCCGCTGCGAGCAAGGCCGTCACCGTGGCGTACAAAAAGATCCGCAAAGCCGACCCACCGACCAGCCCGGCGCATCCCGACACAACCTGGGCCGACGCGATCAGCTGGGCGGTCGCGTCCGGGGTGGCGATCGGCATCGGACGCCTCACCGCGGAACGGGTGGCGGCCCGTTGGTGGGTGAAGACGACCGGGTCGCTGCCACCCGGCATGCACGATGACGACTGAGTCCGGGCCGGCCACACCCGGGCCGGCCACACCCGGGCCGGCCACACCCGGGCCGGCCACACCCGGGCCGGCCACACCCGGGCCGGCCACACCCGGGCCGGCCACAGCGGTGGCGCCGATGACCTTCGACTCGGTCAACCCGGCGACCGGTACGACGATCGCGACGTTCCCGGTGCACGGCGCCCAGGAGGTGCGCGCCGCGGTCGAACGCGCGCGCAGCGCCACCAGATGGTGGTCCGAACTCGGCGTCAACGGCCGCCGGACGCGCCTGCTGGCCTGGAAGAAGGCACTGTACGACGCCCTCGACGAGCTCGCCGACCTCGTCCACCGGGAGAACGGCAAGACCATCCATGAGGCTGCCCTGGAGATCGGTGCCCACCTCGACGTTCTCGGCTGGGCCGCCACCAACGCCGGGCGGGTCCTGGGTACGCACCGGGTGCGACGCGGTCTGATCACCGCGAACCAGGCCGCGTCCGTGACCTACCAGCCCTACGGGGTGGTAGGCGTCATCGGGACCTGGAACTGGCCCGTCTACACCCCGGGCGGCGCCGTCGTGTCGGCACTCGCCGCCGGCAACTGTGTCGTGTACAAACCCAGCGAGCACACGCCCGCGGTCGGGCGGTTCATGGTGGAGGCATTCACCGACGTGGTCGGCGGACGGCCGGTGCTCTCCATGGTCACCGGCCTTGCCGCCACCGGCGCCGCGCTGTGCTCGGCCGGTGTGGACAAGCTCTCGTTCGTCGGCGCCCCGGCCACCGGCCGGGCGGTGATGGCCCAGTGCGCGACGACGCTCACCCCGGTCGTCCTGGAAC
>NZ_CAUVXI010000006.1:1795-8538 GCF_963555845.1 Protofrankia sp. Cas8
TCCTGGAACTGGGCGGTAAGGACGCGATGATCATTGCGGATGACGCTGATCTCGACGCGGCCGTGGACGGCGCGCTGTGGCTCGGGATCGGCAACTCCGGCCAGACCTGCATCGCCACTGAACGGATCTTCGTGACCGAGGGTGTCTACGATGCCTTCCTCGACAAGCTGGCCACCCAGGCACGAAAGATCACAGCGGGCGCCGGGGAACCATCCGGATACGGCCCGATGGTTCTCCACGGCCAAATCGAGCTCGTGCGTCGCCACCTCCACGACGCGCTGGACCGAGGTGGGCGGGCGGTGGTCGGTGGGCCTGAGTCGCTGCGCCCGCCGTTCATCGATCCGATCGTGCTCGTCGACGTGCCGGACGACGCCCTGGCGATGACCGAGGAGACGTTCGGGCCGACCCTGGTGGTGACCCGGGTGCGTGACATCGACGAGGCCGTGGCCAAGGCCAACAGCGGCGTCTTCGGGCTCGGCGCCTCGGTGTTCTCCCACCGGCACGGACGGGAGATCGCAGACCGACTGCGGGTGGGTATGGTCTCGGTCAACAATGTCATGATCTTCACTGCGGTCGGCGGGCTGCCGTTCGGCGGCGTCGGGCACTCCGGGTTCGGACGGGTACAGGGCGCGGACGGGCTGCGGGAGTTCGCCTGGCCGAAGGCGATGACCGTGCAGCAGCTGACCGCGCCGGTCAACCCGATCTCCTTCTTCCGGAAACCGTCCGCCATGACGCGGTACCGGGCGCTCACCCGCATGCTCCACGGACGCTGAACCTGCTCCACGGCAGCTGAAGCCTGCTCCGGGGCTGAACCTGCTCCGGCGCTGGCCGCAACCGCGACCGGTGACCGGGATGACCTGCGCACGCTGCGGTGACGCGGGCACCGGCCAAGCCCTTGCGGCAGGATGAAGCGGGGCCACTGCGCCCCGGAGACCTCGGCCTCCGACGGCGCGAAAAACCATGATCGCGCTGCCTTTGGCCCGTTAGCCCGCAGTGATACGCCCGACAGTGGCGTGCCCGAAGGGAGATGTCGGTGGCTGTCTACGCGCTCGGTGACCGGGTGCCCGAGATCGATCCGTCCGCCTATGTACACCCGGCGGCAACCGTGATCGGCAAGGTGACCATCGGCCCCGAGTCGACCATCTGGCCGGGCGCGGTGCTGCGCGCCGACTACGGCGAGATCCACATCGGTGCCAGGACCTCGGTGCAGGACGGCACCGTCGTACACGCGACCGCCGAGTTCCCCACGGTCATCGGTGACGACTGTGTCATCGGGCACATCGCGCACCTGGAAGGCTGCACCGTCGAGAACGGGTCGCTGGTCGGCTCGGGGGCGGTCGTCCTGCACCGGGCCGTGGTCGGCGCCGGCGCACTGGTCGGCGCGCAGGCGCTGGTCGGTAACAACGTGGCGGTACCACCGCGGGCACTGGCGATCGGCGTGCCCGCGAAGATCCGTCCGGACGCGGTGGCGGAAAACGCCTTCGCGTCCGGGGCGGCCCAGTATGCCGCGAACGGCAAGCGATACCGCGAAGAACTCCGCCGCATCGACCAATATCCATCAGACACGCCCTAGGGCCAAAGGCGATGCGGTCAGTCGCGGTCGGCGGGCGGGTCCGCGGCGAGCAGATCGTGCAACTGGTCGAACAGCTGTGGGGGCGCGGCGATGGTGAGATCGTTCGACACCGGCCGACCGTGCAGACCGCCGACGCGCAGACCGGCCTCGGTGGCGACCAGCGCCCCGGCGGCATGATCCCAGGGATGCAGGCCACGCTCGTAATAGGCGTCCACGAGTCCGGCCGCGGCCGCGCCGAGGTCCAGCGCGGCCGCGCCCATCCGCCGGATGTCGCGTACCCGCGGCAGGACGCGGGTCAGCACCGCCACCTGGCCGGTTCGCCGCTCGACCGTGTAGCCGAACCCGGTCGCCACCAGCGCGTGGGCTAGGTCTCCCACGGCCGAACCGCTCAGCGTCACCCCGTTTCGGGCCGACCCTTCACCGAGCGCCGCGGTGTAGGTGACGCCCATGGCCGGGGCGTGCACGACCCCCGCCAGCACCGTCCCGTTGATCTCGGCCGCGATCGACACCGCCCAGTTCGGCAGGTTGTAGAGGTAGTTCACCGTGCCGTCCAGCGGGTCGACGATCCAGCGCACACCGCTGGTGCCGGGGTCGTCGGCTCCCTCCTCACCGAGCAGGCCGTCCGCGGGCCGTGCCTCGCGCAGCCTGCGTCCGACCAGCTCCTCCGACGCCCGGTCGAGCGCGGTCACGACGTCCGTGGGAGACGACTTGGTCGACTCGGCTGCCACCGCCCCGACTCGTCCCCGCAGCAGGAGGTCGCCGGCCTCCTGGGCGACTGCGAGCGCAAGCTCCAGCAGCTCCTGGGGCCGCGGGCGCTCGGGCGCACCGCTGTCGGGCGCACCGCTGTCGGGCGCACCGCTGTCGGGCGCACCGCTGTCGGGCGCACCGCTGTCGGGCGCACCGCTGTCGGGCGCACTGCCAGCTGGCATCGACGCGGAGGTCCCGGTCGGAGATGTCGGATCGACGGCATACCGCGTGGTGTCAGGCACAGGCTTCATCCTGCCAACCCGCCGTGCCGGGTGGGCGAGGGGAAGCGGTGGACGCGGGCACTGCCGGCCCCGCTGTACCCGGCCCGTAGGATCGTTACCTGTGGTGACAGAAGAAGGCAGGAACCAACAGAACCCGGATCAGCCGGAACGGTCCGTTCCCGATCGGCCGACTCTCGACGGGATCGAGCAACGCTGGTCAGCCGCGTGGCAGGAGCAGGCGACCTACCGGTTCGACCGGACCGCTGACCGGGCGCGGGTCTACGCGATCGACACTCCGCCGCCGACCGTCTCCGGTTCGCTGCACGTAGGCCACGTCTTCTCCTACACGCACACCGACATCATCGCTCGCTACCAGCGGATGCGGGGCCGCGAGGTCTTCTACCCGATGGGGTTCGACGACAACGGCCTGCCGACCGAGCGTCGGGTGCAGAACCACTTCGGCATCCGCTGCGACCCGTCGCTGCCCTACGACCCGGACTACACCCCGCCGGACAAGCCCGGCAAGGAGCAGGTTCCGGTCAGCCGCCGCAACTTCGTGGAGCTGTGTGAGCGGCTGACGATCGAAGACGAAAAGGTCTACGAAGAGCTGTGGCGGCGGCTCGGCCTGTCGGTGGACTGGTCGATGACCTACGCGACGATCGACGCCCGGTCCCGGGCCGTCGCCCAACGGGCCTTCCTGCGCAACCTCGCCCGCGGTGAGGCATATCTCGCGCAGGCGCCGACCCTGTGGGACGTGACATTCCGCACGGCGGTCGCCCAGGCCGAGCTGGAGGATCGTGACCGCCCGGGCGCCTACCACACGCTCGCCTTTGCCCGCACGGACAGCGAGGGGCCGGCGACCGGCAACGGGGATGTGGTCATCGAGACCACGCGGCCGGAGCTGTTGGCCGCCTGTGTCGCCCTGGTTGCGCATCCCGACGACGAGCGGTACCAGTCCCTGTTCGGCTCGTCGGTGCGCACTCCCCTGTTCGACGTCGAGGTTCCGGTGCTCTCGCATCGGCTCGCCGACCCCGAGAAGGGGTCCGGCATCGCGATGATCTGTACCTTCGGTGACCTGACGGACGTGACCTGGTGGCGCGAGCTACAGCTGCCTGCCCGAGCGGTGATCGGCCGGGACGGCAGGCTGCTCGCCGATCCACCCGACGCGATCGTGTCGGAGGCCGGCCGGGCCTGCTACGCCGAGTTGGCCGGCCGCACCGTGCACAGCGCCCGCGAGCAGATCGTCACGCTGCTCCGCGCCGGCGGAGCGCTGCTGGGTGAGCCGCGCCCGATCAACCATCCGGTGAAGTTCTACGAAAAGGGCGACCGGCCGCTGGAAATCGTCACGACCCGTCAGTGGTACATCCGCAACGGTGGACGGGACGAGACCCTGCGGACGGCGCTACGTGCCCGCGGCGGCGAACTGCACTGGCATCCCCCGCATATGCGGGTCCGCTACGAGAACTGGGTGGACGGGCTGACCGGCGACTGGCTGATCAGCCGGCAGCGTTTCTTCGGAGTGCCGTTCCCGGTGTGGTATCCGCTGGACTCCGACGGCCTGCCCCGGCACGACCAGCCGATCGTGCCCGACGAGACCATGCTTCCGATCGATCCCTCCAGCGACACACCACCTGGATTCACCGACGACCAACGTGGTGTGCCCGGTGGTTTCGCCGCCGACCCGGACGTGATGGACACCTGGGCCACATCGTCACTCACCCCGCAGATCGCCGCCGGCTGGGGCAGCGACGACGACCTGTTCGCGCGGGTGTTCCCGATGGATCTGCGCCCACAGGCGCATGAGATCATCCGTACCTGGCTGTTTTCGACAGTGCTGCGCAGTCACACGGAATTCGGAACGCTGCCCTGGACGAACGCGGCCATCTCCGGCTGGATTCTCGACCCGGACCGAAAGAAGATGTCAAAGTCCAAGGGCAATGTGGTCACGCCCCTGGACCTGCTTGAACAGCACGGTTCGGACGCGGTGCGATACTGGGCGGCATCCGGTCGGCCTGGCACCGACACCGCATTCGATGTCGGACAGATGAAAATCGGTCGCCGGCTCGCCATCAAACTGCTCAACGCAAGCCGGTTCACCCTGGGGCTCGGCGTGGTCGAGGATCCGGGTGCAGTCAGCGAATCACTCGACCGGGCACTGCTGGCGGCGCTCGCGGATGTCGTCGACGCGGCATCCACCGCATTGGACGGTTACGACTACACCCGTGCCCTGGAACTGACCGAATCGTTCTTCTGGCGGTTCTGTGACGACTACGTCGAGCTTGTCAAGGGACGCGCGTACGGGTCGTTCGGTGCGCAGGGTTCGGCATCCGCCCGCGCTGCGCTCGCCATCGCGCTGTCCACGATTCTCTCACTGTTCGCGCCGTTTCTCCCGTTCGTCACCGAAGAGGTCTGGTCGTGGTGGAAGCCTGGTTCGATGCACCGCGCCCGCTGGCCGGAAGCTGGTGAGCTGCGCAAGTTCGCCGACACCGGCGACCCGCGCCAGCTCGAAGCGGTCAGTACCGCGCTCACGGCCATCCGGCGGTCGAAATCGGCGGCCAAGGTCTCGATGAAGGCCGAGGTGGCCTCCGCCCAGGTCAGCGGTGACGCCGATCTACTGGCCCTGGTGGCGGCGGCCGCGGCCGATCTGCGCAGCGCCGGGAGCATCACGGACCTGAGCTTCGTTGAAGGTGCGGGTGACCTGGCCATCGACGTGGTCCTGGCCTGACCGGCCCCGGAAAGGCTGACGGCTGGAAAGGGAACCTGGTAGGCCGACGGGCGTGCGATCGTCGTTTTTCTTGCGCGCTCGGAGACCCCGAGGAAATCTAGCCTGCGAGGCGGACGCCGGTCACGGTGAAGCGTTCGACGTCATACAGGTGGCCACCGGTGGAGGCGACCACGACGAGGCTCTGGCCGGGCGGCGCAGTGGTGCTCACCGTAGTCGTCCACACCGAGTTGTCCCCGCCCGCGGGCTGGCAGCAGAACTCCCCGACGACCTGGCCGACGTCGGTTCCAGACGTCGACCTGACCCAGACGTGGATGCTCTCGTCCACACCGCTGATCCGCCCGCCGACCGTCAGCGGCACCGTCACCGTTGACCCGTAGGCAGGCTGGGTGAGCGAGATGGTCGAGTCATCGGTACCGACGACCTCCCAGGGAGCGTCGGTACCGGATCCGAACCGGACGAGGTGGATGACAGCTGCAACGCCCGTACGGCCGCCTTCGGTGGCGTATCCGACCTGGACGCGAGCGTCGTCGCCGGTGATGGTGCTGGCCAGAACCCGGTCGACGCCGGCGAAGCCGAGAAAATAACGCGTGAAGGAGAGCGCGGTACCCGCCGGGTCGAGGTGCCACGGCTGGTGCCCACCCGAACGCTCGGACGCCTGCCACGCTTGTGCCTGCGCGGCGCTGGCAAAGGGCCACAACGGCTGATACGGGAATGCCTGCGCGCCCACGTCCGCACCGGGCGTTGTGGGCCTGGTGGACTGGCGTACCTGCGGCTCAACGGTGGTGGCCTGCCCGACAGGTGCCCCGGATGACGACCGCCCGGCCGCTGAGGGTGAGGTGCTCCCATTCGAGCATCCGGCCAGGACCACCATGGTGGCAAGAAAAGCTCCCAGCCGGATGGGCACGACAGCCGCGGTGGGACGCCTCCGGCGGTTGGCCGTCGAGTCGCTCCGAGATACCATGATCTTCACGGCCCCTCCGATAAGGGCTGTGACAGACCGACGCCCCTGAAACGAGGGTAACTCCCACAACACTGGGACAAGAGTAACTCCGCCCAAGGCGGCCTCGTGCCCAGCGGGGTGTCCAGATCATCTCCGCTACCCGGCACGCTGCCGCAGCTGTCCCTCCGCCCAGCCACCGCGCACCCCGGCCGGCGACGCCTCATCAAACAGCGTGTGCAAAAACGATCATATTATCGACATAGTGGTGGGTTTTTCTGTCAAAATCGCCCCCACAGGTAATCAGCCGCAGTTCCGGCCGGTCGACCTTGCCGTAGACCTCCGCCACCGGAAACGCTGCCTTCGAGACCTCCTGAATGCGGTCCACCGCAAAGTGCGCAACCGTACCGTCGGCCAGACTCACGTCGATCATATCGGATTTCTTGATCTTATCAAGCTGGTAGAAGACAGCCGGACCGGTCGTCGAGTCGTAGTGTCCGACAAGTACAGCCGCGCCAACCTCACCAGGACGCGGACCAT
>NZ_CAUVXI010000006.1:9049-15589 GCF_963555845.1 Protofrankia sp. Cas8
GTACCAACCGATGTCACCCCATGCCGTCGGCACCTGGAGCGTTCCGTCCGGCTCGAGGCCGACCGACCCGACGGCCGCAGCGGTAGCCAGTACAGGAATACGCAGGAAGGTCGGCCGATTGTCGGACGTACGCGCCGGCTCGGGCACTGTCACCTGCGTACCCGCGGATGGCTTTTCCGTGGCAACGCCTCCTGTCGGGACAGTCTCCGCAGAGATTCCGGCGGCCTTCCAGAATTCGGACGAAACGATCCTCTGGCCACTCACCCCGATCAGGAGAAGTCCGAGCAGAACCAGCCACCGTGCCGACAAGATGACTTTCGGCTTCCTCCCGGCAATATCGCGTCCCATGCCCTTCCCCCAGACATCAAATGGCTACTGTGTTGCCCGCGGTAACCGTACCGCTACCGCACGAGAGAAGAGGAAGGTCATGACGCACAGAATGGGCCGGGGTGTGGTGATGCTGGCTATTTCAGCAGCCACCGCGTTCTTTGTTGGATTTACCCCTGCATCTGCATTTGCGGGCGACGACTCGTGGGACTCGCACCAGAGCTGGACGACCGAGCAGCCTGACTCGCCCACGGCCGGCCCCACCGGCCGTGGCGGCCCAACCGCGACCGCCGGCCCCGGCGGCCTTGGCGGCGTTGGCGGACCAACCGCGACCGCCGGCCCCGGCGGCGTTGGCGGCCCTGGCGGCGTTGGCGGACCAACCGCGACCGCCGGCCCCGGCGGCCTTGGCGGCGTTGGCGGCCCCGGCGGACCCACCTCAGCCCCAACGAGGGCTGCCGGCGCCACGCCGTCCTACGGCGGCCAAGGCGACAAGTGGGAAGGCAAAACGGACGACAAGTCCTGGGCAGACAGCAAGAAGAGCGACAAGCCCGGAACGGACAGCAAGAAGAACGACACGTCCGGAACGGACAGCAAGAAGAATGACACCTCCTTCAGTGCTCCGTCAGGTGGTGTGAACGCCGGTGGCGGTGGCACCGCGCCGTCCTTCCCGATCACCCCGGTCGCCGGTGTCGGACTCGGTGCCGCGATGCTCGGCGCGGGCCTCACCGCTCGCCGCAGGAGCCGCGCGACACAGTGATCAACGGGTCTGGATGCGCCCAGCCCTCACCGGGCGGATCCAGACCCCAGACAGGCCGCAGAGCGCACGACCACAGCTCTCGTCGTGTGCCCGGCGGCCCCAGGAGACACCGGTTCGGGTGGACGCCGCCGCCGAAATTCCCCGCGTCCACCCGAACCACCGACCGACCGGACACCAGGTACGATTCTGGGCTCACGCTCAGGTTCGTCGACGCTTCGGGCGACGCGATGAGCGCTGTCACCGGGTCGCCCGAAGCCCAGCCCGCTTCAGCGATGGGGTAACGTAGGCCCCGCACGGGACGTGGCGCAGCTTGGTAGCGCACCAGACTGGGGGTCTGGGGGTCGCAGGTTCAAATCCTGTCGTCCCGACCAACACGACAAGGGCTGCCGACGGGGTGAAGACCCTGGTCAGCAGCCCTTTTTGGCGCCATCGACACGGTGCGCCAGCGTCAGTCGGAGACTCCAGCCCCCTGCATCTGGGGACCTACCCCCGGTCAGATGCCGACTCAGCGGCTCCCCCGCCGCGATGTAGTTGCGCATGCAATAGTTGTCCGCCGCCCACGGGATGTCGTTTTGTGGAGACCGCCTGTTGGTGCAAGGTTCCCGGCCGACTGCTGCCGCCGATGCCCGCACGCCGCCACCATTTCCCAGGTGACCAATTTCACGAACCCGCAGGACGAGAACCCACTCCCGACAGCACCGGGCGATGACGCGGACGCAGGGAGAGCCGCCCTCAGCCGGCGAGGATGGCTGGGCGCGGTCGGCGCCGGACTAACCGTTGCCGGGGCGGACCCGTTCCTCGGCACCGTAGCCCCCGCCGCCGCCGCGACGACCGGCATGTCGCCAACACTCTGGGTACAGCCGGGCACCCTGGGCATGCCACCCGTGACGGGTCTGCACCTCCAGTTCGGCGCGGACGCATCCCGGGAAATGGTGGTGTCGTGGCAGACGCTGGTGCCGGTGCAAAGGCCACGGGTGCTGCTCGGCACACTGAACGACGGCATCGGGGCGAAGGTGGCTGCGGTCACCGACACCTACACCGACGCGCAGTCCGGGCAGAGCGTCTATGTTCACAGTGCCCGATTCCAGCAGCTGCATCCGGACAGCGAATACGTGTACACGGCGGTCCATGACGGGACGACGCCGGAGCCGGGGTCGTTTCGCACCGGACCACGCGGCCGGGCGCCGTTCACGTTCACAAGTTTCGGTGACCAGGGCACGCCCACCCTCGGGAAGCTGAACGGTCCACGGCCGGCGAAGATAACCGGACCCCTGCAGTATCTCAACGACAACCTCGGCTCGCCGTACGCCAATGACGTGACGACCGCCGTGGAGCGCGTCGCGCCGCTGTTCCATCTGGTCAACGGCGACCTGTGTTATGCGAACCTGTCGACCGACCGCCTCCGCACCTGGTCGGACTGGTTCGACATGACCACCCGGTCGGCCAGGTTCCGCCCGTGGATGCCGGCTGCCGGCAACCACGAGAACGAACGCGGCAACGGCCCGATCGGGTTCGGCGCCTACCAGACCTACTTCACCGTTCCCGGCAACGGGGGCGACCCGGAGACCAACGGCCTGTGGTACGCCTTCACCGTCGGTTCGGTCCGGGTGGTGAGCCTGAACAACGACGACGTCTGCTACCAGGACGGCGGCAACAGCTATGTGCACGGCTACTCGGGCGGGGCACAGCGGCGGTGGCTCGAGGCGGAACTCGCGGCGAGCCGGAACAACCGGAACATCGACTGGATCGTGGTCGTGATGCACCAGGTCGTGGTGTCCACCGCGGACCACCCCGGCAATGGCGCGGACCTGGGCATCCGGCAGGAATGGGTGCCGTTGTTCGACCAGTACGGCGTTGACCTGGTCTTGTGTGGCCACGAACACCACTACGAGCGATCCCACCCGATCCGCGGCCAGCAGCCCACCGACACCCTCACCCCGATCCCGGTCGCGACCCGGACCGATGTGGTGGACACCGGCGCTGGAACCGTCCACATGGTCATCGGCGGCGGCGGCACCTCGATACCCTCGATCGACGTGTTGTACGACACTCCGGCATGCAACGTCATCACCGGCGTGGGAGCTACCGGTGCCAACGGCAAACGTACACCGATCTACGTGTCAGAGGCCGCGCCGTGGTCGGCGGTGCGGGACCGGGTCAACCCGTACGGCTTCGTTGCCTTCACCGTCGACCCGGGGAACAAGCGGGGCGGTCTGACGTCGATGGCTGTCACCTACTACGCCGTCACCGGCCTCTACGGTCAGGTCCAGCCCGTCGACACCTTCACCCTGCAGCGACGGCGCAGCGACGGCCTGGGCCCCACGCGATAAACCGGCGCCCCTCTCGGTCGCCACGCCGCGGGCCACCGCGTCGTTCAGGCGCTCGATCAGCGTCGCCAACTGTCGGAGATCTTCAGTCGACCAGTCGGCGACGGTCGTCATCAGGAACTCCCAGCGTTGCTCGGCAGCCTCGGCCAGGCGTTGACGCCCGGCCGAGGTCAGGTCCGCCCGCCGGACCCTACGATCAACAGCGTCGCTGGTCCGCACGACCAGACCCCCGGCGACGAGCTGATCGACCACACGGGCCGCCCGCGCGCGATCAACCAGGAGCAGCTCCGCGATGTCGGACAAGGTCGGGGGTGGCGGCGAATTCGTCTCGATGAAACGCAGGACCCGGTAGTGCGTCGGCGCCACCAGCTCGGGTAGGGACGCCAGCAGGCGCGCCCGCGGCATCAATCCGTAATACCCCAGCCGGTGGTGCCGCATCATCTGCATGGCCATCTCCACACGGCGCGTGAGGTGTGCTCGCTCGCTCACAACGGCCTCCGGGTCCCGGGGGGCAGGCCAGGGTCGGTTGATGGCCCCCAGGCCGGCACCGGTGAGATCGGCGCCGGACGGACCGCCGGCCATGGTATTGCCCCGGACAGCGGACAGCGGGTGATGGGACAGCGGGGCTATGGGGTGATGGGGCAGCGGGGCGATGTCTGGGCTGCGAAACGCAGGTGACCGCCCGTCACTGACGTTTCTCGCCCCGTTCGCGAACCCGGATGGAAATCTCGATCGGTGTTCCGGCAAAGCCGAAGTCCTCGCGCAGCCTCCGCTCCAGGAAGCGACGGTAGGCCGGCTCCAGGAACCCCGTCGAGAAGATGACGAACCGGGGTGGCCGCACACCGGCCTGCGTCGCGAACAGTACCCGGGGCAGCCGCCCGCCACGGGACGGCGGCGGGGTGGCCGCCACGACCTCGCCGAGCCAGGTGTTGAGCCGGCCGGTGGAGATCCGCATCCCCCACGAATCCAGCGAAGATCGCAGGGCTGGTGCGAGCCGATCGACCGCGCGGCCGGTCATTGCCGACACGTTCACCCTCGGCGCCCAGGCGACCCGGCCGAGATCTCGGGTGATCTCGCGTTCCAGCGTAAGACGGCGGTCTTCGTCGAGCAGGTCCCACTTGTTGAACGCCAGTACCAGAGCCCGCCCGGCCTCGACCACCATGGTGATCACCCGTTGGTCCTGTTCGGTGAGTGGCTCGCCGGCGTCGAGCAGGACGATCGCGACCTCGGCGGCCTCCAGCGCGGCCGCAGTACGTAGCGAGGA
Organism: Protofrankia sp. Cas8; assembly: GCF_963555845.1. Classification (NCBI taxonomy): domain Bacteria; kingdom Bacillati; phylum Actinomycetota; class Actinomycetes; order Frankiales; family Frankiaceae; genus Protofrankia; species Protofrankia sp. Cas8. The sequence goes on from NZ_CAUVXI010000006.1 coordinate 13,725, forward strand.
GTAGTACTCCGCTCCGGCGGCCTCCCGGACCCGACGCCGCAGGCCGGCGGTGTCCACGAACTTCCACACCTCGCCCCCGACGGTCACCAGCTCGTCGACCGGGTCACGGGTGGTACCGGCGACCTCGTCCACGAGCGAGCGCTCCGTCCCGGCGAGCCGGTTGAGCAGGCTAGACTTCCCCACGTTCGGCCGGCCCAACAGGGCTACCCGCCGCGGACCGTCCACCTCCTCGAAACGCTCGCGCGGCGCTTCCGGGAGGGCCGCGAGCACCGCGTCGAGCAGGTCTCCGCTGCCACGGCCGTGCAGCGAGGAGACCGGATGCGGCTCACCGAGCCCGAGGCTCCACAACGCGGCTGCATCCGCCTCCGTCCGAGCGTCATCGACCTTGTTCGCGGCGAGAACGACGGGCAGCCCCGACCGCTGCAGTACGCGCGCGACGGCTTCATCCGCGTCGGTCGCACCGACCGTGGTGTCGACCACGAACAGCACCGCGTCGGCCGTGTCCAGCGCCGCACGTGCCTGCTCGGCGACCCGGGCGGCGAGCCCACGCGCGTCAGGCTCCCAGCCGCCGGTGTCGACGACGACGAAACGCCGCCCGTTCCAGGTTGCGTCGTATGCGACCCGGTCGCGGGTCACGCCCGGGACGTCCTCGACCACCGCGGCCCGACGGCCCAGGATCCGGTTCACCAACGTCGACTTGCCGACGTTGGGGCGTCCGACAATCGCCAGCACCGGCTGCCTCTCGGTGGCGCCGGGCGGGTACCCGGCCTCGTCCTGCGGTGCCTGCGAAGCCACACCCACAACGTCCTCGTCTCTGTTCGTCATTTCCGTTCATTGCCGTTTATAGACGTTCATTGATGTTCCTTGCTGTTCCTTGCTGTTCCTTGCTGTTCACAGTCGCGTCTGCTCATGATCGTGTCGACCGCGTCACGATCCGGGAGGCAGGCGGGCCGCCACCAGGTGGTCGGCGATCCGTAACCGGATGTCCTCCGCCACCGCCGCCAATGCCCGACGCGACCGCGGGTTCGCCGGGACCTCCACGTCGAACGGACGCCCGAACACGACCCGCGCCGGCACGGAACGCCTCGGCCAGCGAACGCCCCTGGGCAGGGCCAAGCCGGTGTCGATACACGCGACCGGTAACACCGGGCACCGTCCGTGGACAGCGAGATAGGCGATACCATGCTGTACCGTCTGCACCTCGCCGGATCCCCGGGTACCTTCGGGAAACACCCCGATGGTTCCGCCGCGCCCCAACTCGTCGAGTGCAGTGTGTAACGCGGCCCGATCGGGTCGGCCACGGTCGACCGGGATCTGGCCGGCAATGCGCAGCAACGGCCCGAGGAAACCTCGGTACATTTCGGACTTCACCAGGCAGCGGACTGTGCGCGGTGACTCGATCACGACCAGGGGGCCGTCCAAGAGGCTGCTGTGGTTTCCCGCGAAGATCAGCGGACCGGTCGCCGGCACGTATTCAAGCCCCTGGAGGGTCACCTGCATGATGGCCCGGTTCACGACGAGACGCAACGGTGGCTTGAGCACCCTGTGCACAACGTCGCGGTAGGGCCGGGACGCCGCCCCACGCGGCGGCACGGGCACCGGCGGCTGCCCGGCGCCGGCTTCCGTGGCGTCGGGGCTTCCGGTGGTCATGGCGCGTCGGCCGTTACCCGTTCGCAGTGCAGCAGGACCTCGTCCACAACAGCCTCGACGGACAGACTGGTCGAGTCGAGCACGATCGCGTCGTCGGGGACGGCCAGCGGGTCCGCGGCGCGGGTCGAGTCCAGCACGTCCCTGCGATCGAGCTCGGCGAGGGTGCGGGCCACGTCATCCATGCCCTTCTCCCCGAGCTGGTGCGACCGCCGCAA
>NZ_CAUVXI010000006.1:15614-27899 GCF_963555845.1 Protofrankia sp. Cas8
CCCGGACCTCGGTCGAAGCCGTCAGGAACACCTTGACCGGAGCCTGTGGAGCAACCACCGAACCGATGTCACGGCCTTCCACCACGATGCCGGTCGGGGACGCCGCTGCGATGATCTGCTGCTGGCGGGCGACGAGAAGCCGCCGGACCGCCGGTACCGCGGCGACCGCACTCACCGCGTTCGTCACCGCCCTGGTCCGAATCTTGTCCCCCACGGCTTCGCCGTTCACCGCGATCGTCGGATTATCCGGACTGGTGCCAACTGCCAGCACCACGCGTTCGGCCAGTTCCGCCACGGCATCGTGATCTTCAAGGTCGATCCGACTCTCCAACGCGACCTGTGTCACCGCCCGGTACATCGCGCCGGTGTCGAGATAACGCAGACCGAGTCGTCGGGCTATCTCCCTGGCAACGGTGCTCTTGCCGGAGCCTCCCGGTCCGTCGACGGCTACGACCAATCCCTCGGACGTCAATACCTGACCGTGCCCGGCGGAGCGGCCTTCGCCGCCCGTGGACACCTCCTGATCGTCGGTGGCCGTTGCGCCCACCGACTCTCGGGAACCGCGGTCCTGCTCCACCGCTTCCTCCGTCCAGACGCGACAATTACCTATGAACCCGTGCATACACCGAACCCGTGTACAGCTGGAATCCGCGTACACACGGTAACCAGTTTGCACCGGAAAACCATGAGCAGCCGATACGGTGAAACCGACCCGACCCAACCCGGGTGGTCACCCGGATCAACGCCGATGTGGTCAACCCGGATCAGGCTACTCGGGGCCGCCCACCCACGACGGGTGGCGTTCACGACCTGCGATAGGCGGTCCAGCCGGCGGTGGCGAGCCGGTCGAGCAAGGTGCCGACGATGTCGGGTGAAACAGCGATCTCCACAATGCCGGCCGGGGCGTCCAGGTTGTGCTCAAAGGCAGCGACATCCTCGATGTTGATCTCCCAGGCGCCGATCGTGGCGAACAGCTCGCCCAACTGGCCGGGTCTGTCCGCAAGCACCACGCCCACCCAGGCCCAGGCCCAGGGCTGCGTCGCCGCACCTGCCTTGAGCGGCAGCAGCGCCCGACCGGCGTTGCCACCTGCCACGAGTCCGCGAACAGCCTCGACCACCTCCTGTTCGCCGGCCCGGTCGAGCAGGTCCGCCAGCCTGGACAGCTCCTCGCCGAGCAACCGGGCCCGCCGGGCGACCGGCCCACGGTTACCCTCCAGAATCGACGACCACAGGCCGGGGTCGCTGTCGGCCAGGCGGGTGGCGTCCCGGAACCCCTGGCCCACCAGGGCCAACTCGCCCGGACCGAGATCGGGGGTGGCGGCAGCCAACAGGCTCGCGACCACCTGCGGCAGATGGGACAGGACGGCCATCGCCGTGTCATGGCGATCAGGCGTCGTACGCACCGGTATGGCGCCACACGTCCGCGCGATCGCCACCGTGGCCGCCAACGCGGCCGGTGAGGTGTGCGGCACCGGACAGACGACCCAGGCTCGTTCGGCGAACAGGTCGGCGCGGGCCGAGGCGGCACCGCCGCGCTCACGCCCGGCGATCGGGTGTGCTGGACACCACATCGACAGATCGCACCCGGCCTGCACCGCCTCGACGATCGGCCGAGCCTTCACACTCGCGACATCGCTCACCGTCTCGGCGAGCCCCGCCCGCTGCACCCGCCGTAGTTCACCGGCGACAGCGTGCGGAGGCACGGCGATGACCGCATGCTCCACGGGCTCGCCATGCCATGGCTGGCCGGCACCCATGGCCTCGGCGACCTTGACCTGCTCGGAATCAACGTCGGCCAGCAGGACCTCGATCCCATGGACGCTCAGTGCCAACCCGATGCTGGTGCCGATCAGGCCGGACCCCACCACGCCGACCCGACCCGGCGGTGGCCCAGGTGGTGGCAATCCGGATGTGCCAGTCACAGCGCGACGTCACGGTAGAGCGCGCCGACTTCAGCCGACGAAAGGTGCCGGGTGCGGCCCACCCGCAGTGAACCGAGATGGACCGGGCCGATTCGGGTCCGCACGAGCCGGCCGACCGGGTGGCCCACTGCGTCCATCAGCCGGCGCACCACGTGTTTACGGCCCTCGTGCAACGTGATCTCAATCATGACCCGTGCGCCGGACGAACTCACGATCCGCACGGAGTCCACGGTCACCATCCCGTCGGTGAGGGTGACCCCCGCCCGCAACCGCCGCGGCACGTCCCGACTGACCGGTCCGCTCACCTCGACCAGGTAGGTCTTGGCGACACCGAACGACGGATGCGCCAGCCGATGTGCCAGGTCCCCGTCGTTGGTGACCAGCAGCAGGCCCTCGCTGTCGGCGTCGAGCCGGCCGACGTGGAACAGGCCGGGGCCGTGGTCCGCCACGAGGTCCCCGACGGTCGGCCGCCCCCGGTCATCCGCCATCGCCGAGAGCACCCCGACCGGCTTGTTCAACGCGAGGTGCACCAGGCCGGCCTTGGTGACGACCCGTTGACCGTCGACCTCGATGACCGCGGTCTGCGGATCAACCCGCAGACCCTGGGCCTCGACGACCCGGCCGTCCACCCGCACGCGACCCGCGGCGATCAGCTCCTCGCTGTGCCGCCTGGACCCGAGCCCCGCCGCCGCAAGCACCTTCTGCAGCCGGATGCCTTCGGCATTCGCGTCACCGGTTGTCATGAACCCAGAATGTCATGAGGCCAGAATGTCACGGGCCGACAATGTCATCCACATCGGCGATGTCAGGCAGCAGCGGGGCGAGCGGCGGCAGTTCGTCAAGATTGCGCAGACCCATCCGTTCCAGAAAGTAGTCAGTTGTCCGGTACAGCGTCGCGCCGGTCTCCGGATCGGTACCGGCCTCCTCGACGAGACGCCGGGTGGTCAGGGTACGGATCACGCCGTCGGCGGACACGCCCCGCACCGCGGAGATCCGCCCACGACTGACCGGCTGCTGGTAGGCGACAACCGCCAGCGTCTCCAGCGCCGCCTGGGACAGTTTCGGATTCTGCCCGGCGAGCACGAACCGCTCGACCCAGGGGGCGCACTCGTCGCTGGTGTAGAAACGCCAGCCACCACCGATGTCACGGAGGCTGAAGCCCCGGCACTGCGCGATGTAGTCGCGGGCCAGCCCGACGATGACACGCTCGACGTCCGCTGCGGGGACCTCGAGGCTCACAGCAATCTCCGTAACCGGAACCGGATTTTCCGCGACCATCAGGATCGCCTCGACGAGCGCGGGTAGCGCCGGGCGCGCCACCACCTCATCTCCGGGCGACCCATCCCCAGGTGACCGGTCACCGGGTGACCCGCCGGGCACCGGGGGTCCAACGGCTGAAGTCTCCTCGGCAGCCGGGTGGGCGTCCGCTGTCATTGTGGTCGTGGTCCTCGCTTTCTGCCCCGTCCGACGTTCATGTCAGCCGGATCCCCGTCAGCTGGATCCACGTCGGCCACCTTGACGTCGGCCACGTTCACGTCGGCCGCACCGTGCTCGGCCGTGTCGGCCGTGTCGGCCACCCAGCGGACGATCAGTTCCCCCAGGGGAACCTCCTGTTCAAACGCGATCCGCCCCTCTCTGAAGAGCTCGAGCAGGGCGAGGAAACGCGCGACCACCTCGATCGTCTGTCGACAGCCGGTACAGAGCATCCCGAAGGATGCGCTACCCACCTCTCGCAACTTCTCGATCACAGCGAGCATATGCTCGCGGATGTTGATCCGCGGCAGGTGGACGTGATCGGTGGCGACCTGCGGAGGCAGCGGAGGTTCCCGCAACCTGGCCGCGAGCCGGGCGAGCTCGGCCGGGCCGATACCGATCTGCACCTCTGGCAAAGCGCGCGCGTAACGCGGCTCCAGCGCAACAGCCCGGGGCAGGTACCGGGCCTCCAACGCCATCAGCCCGACGAACAGGGCCGAGGCCTCCTTGTATGCCTTGTACTGCAGCAGACGGGCGAACAGCAGGTCTCTGGCCTCGAGGAGGGCGAGGTTCTCAGCTTCGTCCTCGGAGATCGCCCCGGGTAGCAGCCGGGCCGCCTTGAGGTCGAGAAGGGTTGCTGCGATCACCAGGAACTCGGTGGCCTGCCCGAGGTCAAAGCCCGCGCCGAGGCGGCGGATGTGAGCCACGAACTCGTCGGTGACCTGAGAGAGCGCGACCTCGGTCACGTCCATCTTGTGTTTGGCGATCAACGAGAGCAGCAGATCGAACGGGCCGCTGAAGTTCGCGAGCTCGACAACAAAGGCGCTGCCGGCACTGCCCCGGCCGGTGGGGGCGCTGGGGCCGGTACCGGCAGTAGAGACAGTGCCGGCAGTAGAGCCGGCAGTAGAGACAGTGGACTCAGCCGGCGACGCGGGCTGCGCGGCCCCGACCGCCGCGTTCACCCGCCGGTTGGGAGACAGCCCTGTCCGCGCCATGTCCCGACGCTACCGCGACCGCGGCCAGCCACCCCGAACCAGCCACCACAGCGGGCCGGGGCCGGGGCCGGGCAACGCGCGGCGCGTCCACCCGTCAACGAATGTGGAGGTTGATGATGTCCGCCAGACCGCCGAGCAACGGGAGCACCAGCTGGTCCACGACCGAGGGAAACCCGAGAAACAGCTTCGGCAGCAGAATGGCCACCAGCAGGATGACGATGCCGACGTTGTTCTCGCGGAGCTGGTACTCGGCCTTGCGCCAGCTCGGTGACTGCGGGCCCAGTCCGAACAGCACCCGCCCGCCGTCGGCGGGCGGGATGGGGATGAGGCTCACAATGAACAGTGACGCGAAGGTGACGGCCAGCCACAGTACCAGTTTCGCCGAGAAGCCACCCGCCCCGGCGAGTTCCACGATTCGGGTGCCCTCAACGATGATGAGCGGTTGGGAGACGAACTTGAAACCGATGATCGCAACAAAGGCGAGCACCAGGTAGGCCAGCGGTCCGGCCAGCACCGCGACCGCGACGTGGAACCGTCGCTTGCGCCATACGTCGTTCATCGGTATCGGCTCGGTCCAGCCGACGCCCGCAATGATCATGGCCACCGCGCTGAACGGGCTGACCCGGTCTTTCAGCGACGCTGTGAGCCGCCCGGATCGCAGCGGGCCGCGGTCCTGGAGCAGCCTCGCGACGAGGACCTGTGCCGTGTCATGAGCGTAGATCCCGATGAGGAGCGCGAGAACGATCCCCAAAAGCGCCGCGGGTTCGGCCAGGTGGAACAGCACGCCTCTACAGGTCCCTTATCCGATTCCCGAACAAGCTTCGGCCACGTGGTGTCAGGGTATCGCTAACGCTGGATCACCGGCGGTGCGCCGTGCCTGGCCATCAGTTCGCGGGCCAGCCGCCGGTATCCGTCCGCCCCCACCGAGGTGGGCGCGTAGGTCGTGATCGGCTCACCGGCGACCGTGGTTTCCGGAAAGCGAACCGTACGGCTGATCACGGTGTGAAAAACCTCGTCGGGAAAGCGCTCGACGACCCTCGCCAGCACCTCCCGGGCATGCAGGGTTCGGGCGTCGTACATGGTGGCGAGGATGCCGGCGAGCTCAAGGCGTGGGTTGAGCCGGTCCCGCACCTTGTCGATGGTGTCCAGCAGCAGCGCGACACCGCGTAGGGCGAAGTACTCGCACTCCAACGGCACGATCACCGCATCCGCCGCGGTCAGGGCGTTGACGGTCAGCAGACCCAGGGACGGCTGGCAGTCGATGAGAATCACATCGTATTCGGAGCGGATCGACGCCAGGGCACGCGCGAGCGTGTGCTCACGACCGACCTCGGTGACCAGCAGCATCTCGGCAGCCGACAGGTCGATGTTGCTCGGAAGCAGATCCAGACCGTCGACCTGGGTGGGGACTATCACCTCGCCGATCTCGCCTTCGCCACCCACGAGGAGATCGTGCACAGTGCGCTCCAGCACCATCGGGTTGATTCCGAGCCCGACCGAGAGCGCACCCTGCGGGTCGAAGTCGACCAACAGGGTCCGGCGGCCGTACTCGGCGAGCGCCGCGCCCAGATTGATCGTGCTGGTCGTCTTGCCGACGCCGCCCTTCTGGTTACACATGGCGACCACCCAGCCGGCCCCGTGCGTTGCCAACGGAGGGGGCACGGGAAAGGCCGGCAATGGACGTCCCGTGGGGCCCATCTCGCCGGCCCCACCCGAGCTGTGTACGACGTTGGCACCGTCGAGTCGCCCATCAGCAGACAGCGCTGGATCCCCAACGGTCACCCGCCCGTAAGGGGAGCGAACCTGGGTCGGCATCGGCGAGGCGTCGGCGGTCATGTCAAGGGACCTGCTCCTTCTGGTCAACCTGAGGACGCGCGATCATCGATCCTCTGGCGCGCCCGCAGACCACCGGGGACGCTTGCGGATCCGTGCGCGGAGAGCAGAAGCGGACCGTCAGGAGCGTACCGATACTGGAGGTCACGTACGAAGCCGGGTAGGTCACGTCGGCGCGGCGAACACCCGAAGTCGCGGCCGAAGTCGCGGCCGAGGTGCCGGCCCGGGTCCGGCCCGGTCCGGCCCGGAACCTCTCCACAGCCCTGCTACCCAGGACGCCCGACGTACCAGGACGCCCGGGGCAGACGATGCGAAGACGAGAGGCTACGATCACACAGCTTTTGGCCAGCCCGAGCGCCGGCCGATTCGGTTGGTGGCAAACCTGCCGGAGCGCCGCGCACAGCGAACGACTGAAAGCGCCTGACGGTCGACGACGACGGGAGCACGGCAATGGGTTCGGTGACGGTTCCTGGTGTGGTGTCCCTGGCCAAGGGCGCCCCCGTCGTACTGACCGAAATCGTCGTTCCCGACCCCGGGCCGGGCGAGGCGCGGGTCCGCGTCCAGGCATGCGGCGTCTGTCACACCGACCTGCACTACCGCGAGGGTGCCATCAACGACGGCTACCCCTTCCTGCTCGGCCATGAGGCCGCGGGAGTCGTCGAAGCGGTCGGCGACGGGGTCACCTCGGTCGCGGCCGGCGACTACGTCGTGATTGCCTGGCGGGCACCCTGCGGCACCTGCCGTTCCTGCCTGCGGGGCCGCCCGTGGTACTGCTTCGACTCCCGCAACGCCACCCAAGCCATGACGCTGGTGGACGGGACGCCCCTGTCACCGGCGCTGGGCATCGGCGCCTTCGCCGGGGCGACCCTGGTGGCCGCCGGCCAGTGTGTGAAGATCAACCCGGCGGCACGCCCGGCGGCCGCCGGGCTGATCGGCTGCGGTGTGATGGCCGGGTTCGGCGCCGCGGTCAACACCGGCGAGGTCACCCGGGGGGAAACCGTCGCGGTCTTCGGCTGCGGAGGCGTCGGGGACGCGGCGATCGCCGGCGCGGCCATCGCCGGCGCGCGGCAGATCATCGCGGTGGACGTCGACGCCCGCAAGCTGGAGTGGGCGCGCGGATTCGGCGCCACCCACACCGTCGACGCCCGCAGCCTCGACCCGGTGGAAGCGATCCGAGCACTGACTGACGGTAACGGTGCCGACGTGGTCATCGAGGCGGTCGGCCGGCCGGACACCTACCGGCAGGCGTTCTTCTCCCGGGATCTCGCCGGGCGGCTCGTACTCGTCGGTGTCCCCGACCCGGCGATGACCCTCGAGCTACCTATGATCGAGGTGTTCAGTCGCGGTGGCTCGCTGAAGTCGTCCTGGTACGGCGACTGCCTGCCCAGCCGGGACTTCCCCATCCTGATCGATCTCCACCTGGCCGGTCGACTCGACCTCGACCGGTTCGTGACCGAAACCATAGGCCTCGGCGACATCGAGGCTGCCTTCGCCCGCATGCAGCGCGGCGAGGTACTGCGCAGTGTCGTTACGCTCTGATCGACATATACGATCAGTACCAGAATGAGCCGATCCGACCCTGTGATCGGCTGGACGGTCAACCCGGTCAACCCGGTCAACCCGGTCAACCCGGTCAACACGGTCAACCCGGTCAACGCGACGGACAGTCAGCTACCCAGTGGTCAGCTGCTCAGCTACGGGGACGGAGAGCGCGTGGCGAGAAACGGCGGGATACGAGTCGATCGGATCATCACCCGTGGCGAGTTCCTGATCGACGGCCAGAGCTTCACGGTTGACAACAACATCTGGCTGGTCGGGGATGATACCGAGGTGCTGGTCATCGACGCCGCGCACGACCCTTCGGTGATCCTCGCCGCGATCGACGGACGGCATGTGTCCGTGATCGTCGCGACACACGGGCACAACGACCACATCAACGCGGCGGTTGAGCTGGCTGCCCGGGTACGGGCCCCGATCGCCCTGTGTCCGGCGGATCTGATGCTGTGGCAGGCGGTCTATCCCGACCGCGCGCCCGACCTCGAGCTCGCCGACGGCCAGCGGCTCCCGATCGCGGGCGGCGGTTGGCTGCATGTCATGCACACCCCGGGGCACTCCCCCGGCGGGATATGCCTGTACGGGGTGATCGGCGGAGATCCGGTCCTGTTCAGCGGCGACACCCTGTTCCGTGGCGGCCCTGGGGCGACCGGCCGGTCGTTCTCCGACTTTCCGACCATCCTGGACTCGATCAGAAGTCGGCTGCTGATACTGCCGCCCGAGACAGTGGTACACACCGGCCACGGCGACGACACCACCATCGGTAACGAATCGCTCGACTTCGACCAGTGGATCCTGCGCGGTCGCTGACCCCGCACCCGCGCCGCGGAGCAGGTCGGTCCCGGTCTGCTACCCGGCCTGCTCTCAAGGATGTGAATCTGATGCTTCCATAGCAGCATCGAATTCACATCCTTCGGCACCCTTCGGGATCTTTCGGCACCGTGAGCCGACGCGTTCCGGGCTGATCCGCTTTTAGATCTGATCCGCTTTTAGATCTGGATCCGCTGCTCGACAGCCCGGACGATTTCCGCGATCGCCTCCCCTACCGGGATACCGTTCTTCTGCTCGCCGTTGCGGTAGCGGAAGGAGACCGCCTCCTTGGCCACGTCGTCGTCGCCCGCGAGAAGCATGAAGGGAACCTTCTGCTTCTGGGCGTTACGGATCTTCTTCTGCATCCGATCGTCGGAGCTGTCGACCTCCACCCGGATGTGGTGCCTGCGCAGCTCGGCCGCGATGACGTCCAGGTAGTCGACATGGGTATCGGTGATCGGGATGCAGACGACCTGCACCGGCGCCAGCCAGGGCGGGAACGCCCCGGCATAGTGCTCAAGCAGCACCGCGAAAAACCGCTCGATCGAGCCGAACAAGGCGCGGTGAATCATCACCGGACGCTTGCGGGTACCGTCCGGGGACTGGTATTCGAGATCGAAACGCTGGGGAAACTGGAAGTCGACCTGGATCGTCGACATCTGCCAGGTCCGACCGATGGCGTCCCGTACCTGCACCGATATCTTCGGGCCGTAGAAGGCTGCGCCACCGGGGTCCAGCACGAGGTCGAGCCCCTGCTTGGTGGCGGCCTGGCGCAGTGTCTCGGTCGCCTCGGCCCATTCGGCGTCGCCACCCACGAACTTGTCGGGGTCCTTGGTGGACAGTTCCAGGTAGAAGTCGGTCAGACCATAGTCACGCAAGAGGTCGAGGACGAAGGTGAGCAGGCTGTCCAGCTCGCCGGGCATCTGCTCGAGGGCGCAGTAGATGTGCGCGTCGTCCTGGGTGAAACCACGGGCCCGGGTCAGCCCGTGCACCACACCCGACTTCTCATACCGGTAGACCGTGCCGAACTCGAACAGCCGCAGCGGCAACTCACGGTAGGAACGTCCCCGGGACCGGTAGATGAGGTTGTGCATGGGGCAGTTCATGGGTTTCAGGTAGTACGTCTGCCCCTCGTCCAGCTCCATGGGCGGGTACATGCCGTCGGCGTACCAGTCCAGGTGGCCCGAAACCTCGAAGAGCTGCTTCTTTGTCACGTGCGGCGTGTTGACGAAGGAGTAGCCCGCCTCCTCGTGCCGCGCCCGGGAGTAATCCTCCATCACCCGCCGGATGACGCCGCCCTTGGGGTGGAAGACCGCGAGCCCCGAGCCGATCTCATCCGGGAAGGAGAACAGGTCGAGTTCTGTCCCGAGCTTGCGGTGGTCGCGCCGTTCGGCCTCCGCCAGCCGGTGCAGGTAATCCTTGAGCGCATCGCGTGACTCCCAGGCGGTTCCGTAGATCCGCTGAAGCTGGGGGTTACGTTCCGAGCCACGCCAGTAGGCCGCGGCCGAGCGCATGAGCGTGAACGCCGGGATGTTGCGGGTGGTGGGTACGTGCGGGCCCCGGCACAGGTCCTTCCAGCACAGTTCGCCGGTCCTGGCGTCGAGGTTGTCGTACATGGTCAGCTCGCCCGCGCCGACCTCGACAGCCACTCCCTGATCGTCGGCGTCGGCATCCGCCGCGCCCTTCAGGCCCACCAACTCGATCTTGTATGGCTCGCCGGCCAGCTCGGCGCGGGCATCGGTGTCGGACACCACCCGGCGGGAGAATCGCTGGCCCGCTTTGATGATCTCCTGCATCCGCTTCTCAAGGCGCTTGAGATCATCAGGATGGAAGGGTGCGGCAACGTCGAAGTCGTAGTAGAAACCGTCCCTGATCGGCGGGCCGATCCCCAGCTTCGCGTCGGGGAACAGGTCCTGCACGGCCTGCGCCAGCACATGTGCGCAGGAGTGACGCACGATCGCCCGGCCGTCGTCCGAGTCGACCGGTACCGGCGCAACCACGTCCCCGTCGACCAGGACATACGCCAGGTCCTTGAGCTCCCCGTTCACCCGGGCAGCGACGATCTTCGGATCGTCGCCCAGGACCTGCGTGGCCGTGGTGCCCGCCGCCACGACACGCTCGGCCCGCTGCGGGGCACGGTCGAGGACGATCGCGAGATCTGACACCACACGCTCCTGACATCGGCACGAGAAGAAGACGCTCTGATGCTACCGACGCGGTCACACCCAGCGCCTCCGGGTTTTTCCGCCGCGGCCGGCGCTCTGGCCGGATGCGCCGGGTCAGCGCGGTGCGCCGGTGCGCCGGTACGCCGGTACGCCGGTACGCCGGTACGCCGGTACGCCGGTACGCCGGTACGCCGGTACGCCGGTACGCCGGTACGCCGGTACGCCGGTACGCCGGTACGCCGGTGCGCCTACTGATGGCTGACGCCGAGGCGCTTCGCGATCGCCACACTGCGAGCCCCACGGCAGGCGTGGTGCAAAACAGTCACGCAATCGGTTCTACGCGGGCACGGAACCAGACCAACTTTGATCAGATCGGATGAACGTCCCCCAGCCACCTGGTGATCTGCCGGGCTATGGCGCTCGTGGTTTGTTCGTCGGCGGTAGCGAGGAGCCGGCCGAACCGTTGCGTCGACACAGCCCGTACCGCCTCACACATCGCCCAGCTGGCCCGATTGAGACCGCCGTCGTCAACGACGCGTACGTGATGCGGTAACCCTCGCTCCCGGGTGGTCAGCGGAACAATGACGCCCTGCCTGATCGACAAAGCATTGAACCGGTCAGCGGAAATGACCACACAGGGCCGGGAACCGGCCTGCTCGTCAGCGACCGTGGGATCGAGCGTAACCAGCCAGATCTGACCACATCGAACCCTCACATATTAAACTCCGGCCATTCATCAGAAGTATTACCGGGGTCGGCGGACACCTCGTCCCACTCCGACAGTTCTGTAAGGTAGTCGGCCCAACCCGCCGGATCATCCCGCCGGAAACGCTCGTAGGCGGCCTCGATGTCAGCCCACTCCTGCTGCGCCTGGACATTCAATGGAAAGGCTTTGCAGCAGGGCAGCCATAGTGACACCCGCGTCGATTCCGGGGACGGGGACGGGCGGGGGCCGTTCAGCCGATGTTCCAGAGCCGCACCGTGCCGTCGTCGCCGGCGCTGGCCAGGGTGCGCCCGTCCGGCAAAAACGCCACCGACCGCACCCAGTCAGTATGGCCGGTCAGCGGCGAGCCCAACGGGCGGGGGTTGGTCCGGTCGGAGACGTCCCACAGCCGCGCCGTGCCGTCGTCGCCGGCGCTGGCCAGAATGCGACCGTCCGGCGAGAACGCCACCGACCGCACCCTGGCGGTGTGGCCGGTCAGAGGCGAGCCCAGGGACCTGGGGGTGGTAAACCGGTCGACGTCCCACAGCCGCACCGTCTTGTCATCGTTGGCGCTGGCCAGGGTGCGGCCGTCCGGCGAAAACGCCACCGAGTTCACCTCGCCGGTGTTACCGCCCGTCAGTGGACCGCCCAGCGGACTGGGCGCGACCGGATCGGAGACGCTCCACAACCGCACGGTCTTGTCCCAGCTGGCACTCGCCAGGATATGGCCGTCCGGCGAAAACGCCACCGACTCGACCTCGCTGGTATGACCGGTCAGCGGCGAGCCCAGCGGGCGGGGCGCGGCCGGGTCGGAGAGGTCCCACAGCCGC
>NZ_CAUVXI010000006.1:28005-33287 GCF_963555845.1 Protofrankia sp. Cas8
GTTGTACACATCGCCGGCGGCGGTTGCCACGATGCGCCCGCCAGGAGCGAACGCCACCGAGTTCACCGGGTCAGTGTGGCCGGTCAGGGACATACCCAGCGGGCGAGGCGCGGTCCGGTCGGTCACGTCCCACAGCCGCACCGTCTTGTCATCGCCGGCGGTGGCCAGGGTGTGCCCATCCGGAGCGAATGCCACCGACCGCACTATGCCGGTGTGGCCGGTCAACGGAGCGCCCAGCGGGCGAGGCGCGGTCCGGTCGGTCACGTCCCACAGCCGCACTGCGCCGCCCCTACCGGCGCTGGCCAGAGTGTGCCCATCCGGAGCGAACGCCACCGAAAACGCCCCACCGGTGTGGTCGGTCAACGGGGCACCCAGCTGCCGAGGGTCGGGGCGGACCTCAGCTGTGGGCTGCGACGAATCCCCGCCATGGGCGAGGGTGACCGCTAGGACGGTACCGGCGACCGCAAGCAGCACCGCGATGGCGGCGACAGGTAGGCGCCGGCGCCGCAGCCAGGTCAGGACACCGCTGGCCTGCCGGATGGGCGGACCAGCCGATGGCCTGCCCGACGGCGGCCGACCAGCCCTGCGGGTGGGTAATTCACTGCTGTCGGGCGGCGGTGTGGGGATAGACGGGGCGTGGGCCGCCTGAGTCGGGGCCGGCTGGGTGGGGGTGGACAGCGTCTCGGCGGCGGTGCGGATGTCATCATCGAGACGCAGCCTGATCCCGGCCCGGACCGTCCAACCCGAGCCGTAGACGACAGCCGCAGCCCGAGCCAGATCCAGAGCGAACGCGTGGGCCGACTGCGGGCGGGCCGCGGGATCCTTCGCCAACGTGCGCATCACCAGATCCGCCACCGGGGCCGGCACCCCAACCGGCGGCGACGGAAGAACATTAAGGTGATGATGGACAAGCGCCGGGGCCGGCAGCGCCGGATCAAACGGCGGCGTCCCGGCCAGCAGCTCATACAGCAACACCCCCAGGGCGTACAGATCGGTGGCCGGGCTCAGCCGGCCACCGAGGATCTGTTCGGGGGCCATATACCGCGGAGTACCGATAACCGCGCTCGCGGTAGTCGCCGATCCCTCCACGATTTTCGCGATACCGAAGTCGGTGACTTTCAGCAGGCCGGCGGTGTCGAACAGAATGTTGTCCGGTTTGATGTCACGGTGCAGCACCCCCCGGCCATGCGCACAGGACAACGCCGCAGCCACCGCCAGCCCCACCGCACACGCCGTCTCCGCCGACATACCCGCCCGCCGACGGGTCAACGTCCCCCCGCCCAGCAACTCCATCACGATCAGATGCAGATCGTCTGCGGCGACCGCGTCATAGACCCGGACGATATGAGGATGGTCCAGGGCTGCGAGTAACCGCGCCTCGGCGCGGCTCTTGTCCGCAGTCCCGTCCGGCCCGCCGGGCAGAATCTTGATCGCCACATCGCGGTGCAGCTCCCGGTGCCGACCCGCCAACACCAACCCGAACGCACCCGCACCCAGCTGGGCACCCAGCTCATAGCCGGGCAGCGCCGCCGCCACCCGCCCCTCGTTGACAATCATGACGCGGGAACTGGCACGCGCTGACCACGACATCCACCGGTCACCATTGCGAAACCCCCCAATACGCCCTACAACACCAAGCGTGATCCTAATGGTGCCCGACGCGACAGGGTCGCCCAGCCCACCGCCAGATCCACACGTCTGTTGGCCGACATCCCGCGCCGGCCGTCACCGAAAGATCGAAAACCGACCGACCACCCGCCTCCGCTGGGTCAGTTCTCGACCTGCACTGAGTCCAGCCTCTGCAGGAGCGTCGTCGCGAGCGACTGGAAGTCGTGGTAGCACCGGCTGACAAGCGTCTGGGTACTACCCAGCGCGCCGTCTGCGGTTCTCAGGTCGAACATCGGCTTGCGCGCATCATGCGAGAGCGGCATCAGGCTCTGGTAATTGCGTAGCGTTGCGATTTCATACGATCCGAGGCTTGTTTTCGCCTCCGGTTCACCTAGCACGTCCGACGCGAAGACCTGAGGAATGCGATCGAGCCATCGTTGGTATGCCTTGACGGGGCGGTCCAGGCGCATCGTCGGCTGCATAATGACGTAACCGAGGGGAGTCATTCGGCCAGGCGGTGCATCGATCCTGGGTGGGAGGTCCGGAAGTACCTTGTGGTGCCAGGTCGCCCGCCACGTCCGGAGGGTCGGTCCGAGGTTTCGCAGTCCCCGGAGAGAGAGCAGATCCGCCGCCAGTGGAACGAGCACAGTGTCAGCAGCAAGCAGAGCCGCCCGATTGATTGCGCCGAGATTAGGGCCGACATCGATGAGTACGACATCGGCGTTGACCTGTCGAGCGGCGACCTGAATAATCCGATGGAACGCCGTTGTCGTCCGCAGCGCTGCCGGGTCCCCGGTGACACCCTTGGACCAGGCTTCGCTCAAACGATCCTCGAAGGCGCTCAATGCCAGGTCACCAGCAAGCAACCAGAGCCCGTACGCGATCTGTTCGGGCTGACACGAACGAATGTCCCCCATGCCCTCCATAATCGGCCTGACGGCGGCGGCAACTGTGGTAGCGCTGTCAGCCTCGCCCTGCGCGGCCGACCATGTCGGCTCGTCGGGCTCCCGCCAGATCAGCTCGAGTTTCTCTTCGTCAAGAAAGGCTGCCGTCAGGTTTGACTGGGGGTCCAGGTCCACGGCAAGAACATTTTTCCCGAGCCGCTGAAGCATGTGCGCGAGGTGATAGATGAGGGTCGTCTTCCCTACGCCACCCTTGTTATTAAACAGCGTCACCGAGATCACGTCGCGCTCCCGATGATCACAATCCACGAGGCGTTATCGACGATGAACTCAGGATCGGGATTGCCGTTCCGCCTCAATGACGCCCGGATACGCCCGATACCACGGCCGAACTGGTTGACGTATCCCAGCGACTTCATCGCGGCGGCAAGCGAGGGGTTCCGGTAGTCGTTGACCCGGTCGAAGTTGTCTGACCGAACCTGGCCGAACGGTCCACCGGGATTGGTCACCTCGATCCGGTCGTCAAACCAGGCGACGCGGACCGGCGCATTCGATGACTCGTAGTTGCGGTGCATGATCGCATTCATGCACACCTCTCGGAGCGCCTCGATCGGATAGTCCGGCCTCGGCTCCTCGCGAAACCCGCTCACCTCGATCAGTCGGGTGTGCAGATGTCCCTTGAACAAAGTCTCCAGCCGTTCCGCCACGTTGATGACATTGATCCGGAGTTCCTGCTCATCCTGAACGACACTACCGACGTCATTCCCCTCGTACCGAATGAACTGGACGTACGCGCCGGCAATCCGAGCGCTCGGGTCCAGCCCGACAACGAGGAGGCCAAGGACGGTCGGGGTGCCATCTGTGTCGGCAAGTCGCAGTGACGCCAGATGCTGCTCGGTCGGCCTACCGTTCTCCTCCAGAACCGACAGATCGACCGCGGAGCGTAGGTAGTCCGACCGAAAAAGATCGAGATCGAGGTCGTCGGTGGTGCTGCCTGTGACGGGACGGACGTCGAACGGAGTTTCAAAGGAGCGCCTCCGCTCGGAGAGCACCCGCTCGTCGTCGCGGGTCGCCCTGCGGGTTGACGGTCCCGGCCGCACCCAGACGACGTTGTCGAACCGGACCGGTGGGGTCCGGGACGCACTCACGTCGATCTGGACGACCGGTTGCCCCTGAAATATGGCGCGACTCACCACGATCGAAGGCCGATCCAGAATCCTCCCCTCATCACGGATGCTGGTAAGCCCGAGCAGCGCCTGATCCGACCTGCTCGACCTGCTCGACCGGCCTACCAGACTTGTCGACGCCGATGATCAGGCATCCGCCGCCCAGTCCCGGTAGATCGTTGGCCAGAGCACAGATCGCCTCGCGGATGGCGTTACGGTCCTTGGCCTCCCGCTTGAACTCGAGGTTGGCGGTCTCCTGGGTACCCAGGGCCGTCGCAAGATCTGTTCTCATGACGCTGATTCTGTCCCACCCGTAGTAGGGAAACCTTGTCAGCAGGTGCCGCGTTGCCTCCGATGTCGCTCATCTCGGCTGGATCAGGGCGCAGCCCGTCGACAGGCCCGCCCGAAGGGGGCTCGTGACGCGACCGTCGCACCGTCAGATCGTCGGGCGCCAGCTGGGGAAAGGGAGACCTCAACGACCCGGCCGGCTCTCAAGGATGTGAATCTGATGCTTCTATCGCAGCATCAGATTCACATCCTTCAGCCTCGTGAACCGATGCGTTCTGGCCTGATCCACCAGTTCGCGCTCGCATGCGGACGCATGATCGACCTAATAGATCATGACCGTCCCACTTCCCGGGCCGTCTGTGGACCGTGACGTGCGAGCAGGACGGCCCGGTCACGACAGGCCACGAAAGGCCAGATGCCCAGGTCAGCGACATGATCCGGACATCGGCGCAGGTACGACGGATGAGTCGGCCGGTACGCCGGGTTCTGTAGGCCGGGCGCCTTGCGGCCCCCGACCGGCGGTCATCTATCTCGGGCTGGCGTTGCCGACAGCCTCCAGCGGTCCACCCGCAGGCTCGGGCGGGCAGCCCTCGAACGCCTGCGCAGTTCCCGGGCCTCACGGCCCCGGAACCTTTCGACCTTGCTCCGGGTGGGGTTTACCTAGCCGCCCGGGTCACCCCGGGCGCTGGTGCGCTCTTACCGCACCGTTTCACCCTTACCGGCATCCGAGGACACCGGCGGTCTGTTTTCTGTGGCACTGTCCCGCGGGTCACCCCGGGTGGGTGTTACCCACCACCCCGCCCTGTGGAGCCCGGACGTTCCTCGGCGGCTCCACCGCAGCGGAACCGACCGCAGCGGAACCGACGCGACCGCCTGGCCGACTCATCCGTGATCCTGAGCATATGACACCGCGACCGGGTCCGGCCTGGCGTGACAACCACGTATTGGGATACTGCGTGTCGAAGACAGCGCAGACCGACTGTCGGGTCGCTCATGACACAAGGGACGGGGATCGGCCTTGACGACGCCCGGAGATCAATCCGCCAGGAAAATCGACTACACCCGGCCGGCTGTGCCACCGGCTGGGAGCGCCCCCCCGCCACAGCCCAGCGGACCGGGGCTCGCCACACCAGGCACAGCTACACCAGGCGCGGCTGGACCCGGCACCGCTGGACCCGGCGGGACGGGCCCCGCACCCGAGTCGGCCGCGCAGCGCCGAGGCGTCGGTTACACCACCTACGCGGTTACCGTTGTGGTCCTGCTGATCGCCATCGCCGTGATCATGTTCGTGCTGAAGAACAACGCCCGGGTCAACATC
>NZ_CAUVXI010000006.1:33312-54097 GCF_963555845.1 Protofrankia sp. Cas8
TCGTTCCACAACATGTCGGTCGCGGGCGCGCTCGCGGCGTCAGCGACGGCCGGCCTCGTCATCGGCCTCCTGATCGGGCTGATCACCCAGATCAAGGTCCGCAAGGAGGTGCGTCAGTACCGCCGCGGCAACCGCTGACCGCCCCACCCGCCAACCCGCCAACCCGCTCACCCCGACCATTCACCCAACCGGGTCGGGGTCACCCAACCCGGTCACCATCCGCGCTACTGGCCTTCCTCGACCAGGTGGGCGGCGTGGATCCCGTCGTTGAAGCCGCGCAGCACCGCCGGACCGTCCGAGTACCAGTCGATCGTCGACATCGACACCAGATCGAGGTGCAGCCGGTAGAGCACCGCGGGTGAGGCGTCGAGCGCCAGCTGTGTCAACGCCTTGATGGGCGTCACGTGCGAGACGACGAGAATCCGTGCGCCCGGATGCGCGGCACAGATGCGGTCCCGGGCGGCGGTGACCCGCCCGACCGTGTCCAGGATGCTCTCGCCACCGGGCGGCGGCACCGACGGATCAGCCAGCCAGGCGTTGAGCTCCTCCGGGAAACGCTGGCGGACCTCGCCGAAGGTCAGTCCCTCCCAGGTGCCGAAGTCGGTCTCCCGCACGTCGTCGTCAACGATGTAGTCCCGGCCGAGGGCGTCCGCGGTCTGGCGGGCTCGCTTGAGCGGCGAGCAGTACACCGCCTCGAACTCGACCTCACGCAGCCGTACCGCCACCGCGTCGGCCTGTGCATAGCCGACGTCGGTCAAACCTGCGTCCACCGTGCCGCTGAAGCGCTTCTCCACCGACATCGGGGTCTGCCCGTGGCGCAACAACACGGTGGTCGTGGGTGGCGCCGGCGGAGCCATCCAGCCGGACAGCCGGTTCGTGGTCGGCGCCCGGTGCGGTGTGGGCTCGGGCGACTGGGGTTCCGGCGGCTCCCAGGTTCGTCCCTGGGCGGCCGCGTCCATGGCCTCGTTCGCCAGCCGGTCGGCATGGCCGTTGCGCTCCCGCGGAATCCAGCCGTAGCGGACCTGCGGGAAACCGAGCGCGACGTCTGCGGCTTCCATCGCCAGCGGGCGCATCGCCGGATGCTTGATCTTCCAGCGTCCGCTCATCTGCTCGACGACCAGCTTCGAGTCCATCCGGACCTCGACGACGGCGTTCGGGTCGATGTCGGCCGCCGCGCGCAGACCCGCGATCAGCCCCTGGTACTCAGCGACGTTGTTGGTCGCCCGACCGATCGCCCCGGCCCGCTCGGCCAGCACGTCCCCTGTTTCGGCGTCCCGCACGAGCGCTCCGTACCCGGCCGGACCCGGATTGCCCCGTGATCCGCCGTCGGCTTCGACGACAAGCCGGCGCGACGGACGGTCATTCATGATCTTCTCCCATCACCGGTGCTCACAGGCCCGATTCGGCGGTCCGGACGAGGATGCGCCGGCATTCCTCACAGCGCACCACCTCGTCCGGGGCGGCCGCCGCGACGTCACGCACATCGGCGCCGGACAGTTCCAGGTGACATCCTTCACACCGCCGCCGGACGAGCCTGGCCGCGCCGACACCGGCGGAGGAGGAACGCAGCCGTTCGTAAAGGGCTACCAGATCGGCGGGAAGGGTCGGGATGGTGGCCTCGCGTTCACCGCGACGAGCGCCCGTTTCATCGTCGATCTCCGCGAGCGCGGTGTCCCGCCTGCCGCCGGCTACCGCCAGCTCGGCCTCGAGGCGTTCCTGATCGGCCCGGATCGCCCCCGCGCGCGTCTGGAGCCCCTCGATGACCTCCATCAGCGCCAGCGTCTCGTCCTCAAGTGCGTTCTGCCGGCGAGCGAGCGAGGCGATCTCCGCCTGAAGATTTTCCAGTTCGCGGGAACTGGTGATCTGCCCGGAGTCGAGACGTTTCTGGTCCCGGGCCGCCCGCGCCCGCACCAGGTCAACCTCGTCGTCCAGCTTCTGCTGCGAACGGCCTCGGTCCCGCAGCTCCGTCGAGACCCGAACCAGGTCGTCATTGAGCGCGGCGAGCTGCGCACTCAGCTTGTCGATCTCGGCAAGCTCAGGCAGGTTCCGCCGCCGCGCGGCGAGCCGGTCAAGGCTCGAGTCGATCGCCTGCACGGACAGCAGGCGAAGCTGGGTCGCTGGGTCGGCCTTCATGTGCTCCTCCCTGTGCTTACAAAACCGTACTGTGCGTACAAAACCGCGCTTACAAAACTGCGCTCACCGAGCGCGCTGTCGTGCGTGCCACGCTCACCGTGCCCAGAGCGCCCGAGGATAGGGCTGTCCGGCTCGCTACGCTTGGCCGGCGGCTGGCCCCGATGAGCTCGCATGCCACCGCCACGGGTCGGTGACCAGACTGGAAACCGTTGTGTTCACCGTACGACCTCGCCCGGCCAGGCCTGCGCCCAGCCGCGCGGAGGCGACCTGCAACCACGGCCATTCGCTCGCCCAGTGCGCCACGTCCACCAGGGCGACGTCGTGCGCGCTGACGGCGTCCAGGACGTGGTGGTGACGCCCGTCGGCGGTTACCAGCACATCGGCTCCGGCGCGCGCAGCGGCGCCCACCAGCTCGCCGCCAGAACCGCCACAGACCGCGATCCGGCGCACCGGGCGTTGCGGCGCACCGGTGGTACGCACCCCGCCCGCCGTGGCGGGCAGCGCGGCCGCCACCCGCGCGCAGAACGCGCCGAGTGGTTCGGATTCGGCCAGGTTGCCGACGCGGCCCAGTCCGCCGTTACCAGGCTCGGCCCCGGGCGGCTGCGGGCCGGGCGGCTCGGTGAGCGGCCCGACGTCGCGCAGCCCGAGGACCCCCGCGAGCGCGTCACTCACACCGGGGCAGGCCACATCGGCGTTGGTGTGCGCGCTGAACAGCGCCACGCCCCCACGGATGAGGGTTGCCACGACCCGGCCACCCGCGTCGGTCTCCGCGACACCGTGAACACTGCGGAGAAACAACGGATGATGGGTGACCAGAAGCTGCGCACCGCAACCAACGGCTTCCCGTGCGACGTCGAGTGTTGGGTCGACGGCGAACAGTGCATGGTGAACCGGCATCTGCGGGTCTCCGACCGTGAGCCCCACAGCATCCCACGACTGCGCCCAGGACGGAGGATAGCTGCGGTCGAGCTCGGCAATACAGTCAGCCACGGTGCAATATGCTGCGGTCACCGTCCGGACACTACCCAACCGTGATCGGTACGGCTGGTCCGACCTCTCGGTTGCGAGGCCGCATACGGCTACGGAACGCCGCGACGTACCGTGATCTGTGCGGCAGATGGACCGGGACCGCACATGCACACTGATCGAGGCATGATCACGGTCGAAGGAGGCGCGAATATGGCATTATTTCGCGCCTGTGCGGGCCCGCAGGAGACCTAACCGGAGATGGGGATTGCGACATGGTGGATGTGTCCGTACGGTTCCAGATCGCCGGCGACGCCGAGGTTGTGCTGAACCTGCCCACGACACAGGCGGTGCGGCTGGTGGAAGCCATCATGCACAACGTGGCCGAGGCGATGGCGGCGCAGGCACGTGGGGGCCAGCAGAGCCCACCGGGTTCGCAGGTTCAACAGGGCCAGCACCTCCAGCCCTCGCTGCAGGGGAGCATCGGTTGGGGTGACACCCAGCTCCGGGGCGAACCGCCGCCCTCGGGTCCGACCCGACGCCCGATGGGCTGATCCGAACCTCGATGGGCTGACCCGAACCTCGATGGGCTGACCCGGACAGAAGATTCAAAACAGGCTCTCGGAGCCGGCCGATCGGGCCGAAAACGGTAGAAGCGGGCCCGCTGGATCATGGCGGGCCCGCCGCAGCGGGAGCTGGCATCCGCTCCCACCTCTTCCGGGTGCACACGGTGGTCCGGCGCGTACACGGCTGGCGACTCCGCTGGCCGTGGCCCCTGACCGACCGTCCGGGTTCACGCCCGCCGCCCAGCGGTGTGCGTGAACGCCGACGTGCACCTGGATACTGACGCGCGCTGGGTACTGCCCTGCGCCTGGTTACCGCCGGTTACCCGGGGCACCGCCTGGTACCCGAGGGGGTACCGCCGCGTCCTGGCGCAGCGCCGGCCCTGCATCCGAGTGCAGCGCCGGCCCGGCCTCCACGTGCAGAGCCGGCCCGGCATCCGGGTGCACAGTTTTCCCAAACGCAACACAACTCTAGATCAACCCGGTACAACTCCGCACAGCTGCCCAGCAGAAGGGACACAGATCACCCATGGCGGGGGACATACCAGCCAACGAGCAAATCATCATGATGAATGTCGACGCGCCGGCAGATACCGCTACCGCTACCGTTGACGCAACAGATCCCGCCGGACGGCTCTCGGCCGCCCAGGAGGCCGTGCGGATATTCCACCGCTACGGCCGAGTCAACATCGTCAGCGCGGCCGATGCGATCTCCTCCCTGCGAGCGGACGTGCGTGCCACCGCGGCTGCCCAGGTGCCCGCCACGATCCCACTCGACCCGGCTGAGCTGGACCGGATCGAACGCCTCGGCCTGGCGGCCTTCCAGTTACGGGCCAGCGCCGACTACCAGCAGGCCAAGCAGGACCGGGTCAGAGCTGACGAGCCCTGGGACATGGACGGGTCCTGTACCGACATCCCACCGCCGCGAGGCTCGTCCAGGCTCGATCCCGGCCCCGTCAACGACGCCCCGGCCGAGCACGACTCCCCCGGCACACCCGGCACACCCGGCACACCCGGCACACCCGCAGCGGGCACCGTACGGTCGCTGACCGCCAACGCCACCGGCGACCGGATAGGCGAGCCGATCGGGCATCCGGTCGACGTCAGGACCACCAGCAGCTTCATGGAAGGCAGCGTCGCGGTCGGCCTGGTCATCGTCGAAGGGCCGACGGCCGATCTCCAGTTCACCGCCGCGGAACGCACCAAAGTCGTCGCGGAGGTCCAGAACGGGCTGTCCTGGTACGCAACCACCAATCCGGCGGCAGACCTTACGTTCAGCTACGACATCCGGATCGTTCGGATCTCGACACCCCCGGATCCCGCCGCAGCCGATCTGGAGGCGCTCTGGCGGGATCCGGCCATGCGCCAGCTCGGCTACACGCCGAACTTCGACGGCGTCTACGACTTCGTCGACGACCTGCGCGACTTTCATGTGACGCGATGGTCCTACTGCGCGTTCATGACCAAGTACCCGCTGTCATACTTCGCGTACAGTTCGGTCGGCGGGCCCCGGCTCGTCCTGTCCTACGACAACGACGGTTGGGGTCCGGACAACCTCGACCGCGTCTTCGCCCACGAGACCGGGCACATCTTCGGCTGCCCCGACGAGTACGCCGCCAGCAGCTGTAACTGCGGTGGCGCCTGGGGACGGTTCGGGACTCCCAACGGCAACTGTGACGGCTGCGCACCGGACAGCGTCACCTGCCTGATGCGGTCCAACAGCTTCGAGATGTGCCGATACACCCCGAGCCACATCGGCTGGGGTGCAGGCGTGGCCGGCAATCCGGTCCTGGTACAGAGCAACTACGGTCAGGCCGGCAACTTCGAGCTGGTCGTACCGTCCTCGTTCGCCGGCGTGACCCACCTGTGGCGGGACAACGACGCCCCAGGCCTGCCGTGGCGGGAGCCGTTCCAGATCGCACAGGCAAGCGGCCCGATCGACGCCCTCTCCATGATCCAGAGTCGGCTGGCGACCCCCGGAGCGCTCGAGGCGATCGCCCGGATCGGGCAGTCGCTGGTGTCCTTCTGGCGCGACGGCGGATCGTCGCTGCGCTGGCACGAGCCCGCCCACCTGATGGACGGCGTGGCCGGGACACCGTCGCTGATCCACAGTCGGCTGGGACGACTGGGCACGTTCGAACTACTCGTCCCGGCTCGCGACATCGGCCTGCTGCATCTCTCCCGCGACAACGATGTCGCCGGTTACCCGTGGAGTCGGCCGGTTCTCGCGGCGGCGAACCTCGGCCGGGTCGACGCGGTCAGCCTCATCCAGGGAAATTTCGGCGCAGGCAATCTGGAGGCTGTCGCACTGGCCGGTGGCCGCCTGGTGCACCTCTACCGTGGCGAGGACGGGCTGTGGCGGACCTCGGTGGTGTTCGCCGAAGGCGTGGTCGGTAATCCCGTACTGGTCCAGAGCCAGTTCGGCCGACTGGGCAACTTCGAGGTCGTCGCGCCGTCCGCCGCCGGCGGTCTGGTCCACTTCTGGCGGAACAACGACGCATACGGGTTTCCGTGGAGCCCGCCGAGACCCTTCGGCACCGAACTCGGACACGTCGACGCGGTGACAATGATCCAGAGTTCGTTCGACCGGCATCTGGAGGTTGTCGCGAGGGTCGGCGACCGGCTGTACGCGATGGCGCGTATGTCGTCGGGAACATTTGACTGGCTGCCATCCAGTCGGATCCTGTGACGACCCACACCGGGTGGCCGTGACACGGTTCACCGGTTCACCCGGTGTCGGATGGCGGGCCGCCCACCCTGCCCGCAGGGTCCGGTGGCAACCGGCCGGGGGTGTCCCAGGGCAGCCCCTCCCCCGACCGGTGCTTGCCCGCCACACGGGCGAGCCAGGCATCGACGAAGAGGTTCTCCGTCGCGGTCAGGGTCTCGCGCAGGCCCGCCGGCACGGTATGGGTGAACACGCCCACGACACCGGGCAGGCGGGCCAACGCGTCAGTACCGTCGGGCGGGGCGACGACCAGGGCAAGCCGTGGTGGCAGGATGGCGGTGACCCGCACCAGGCCGCGCAGCGCGTCGATCACCTGATGGCGGCCGTCCCCGTGGCGGCCGTCCCCGACGGCTGCCGGCTCCGCCCGCCGATCAGATGGGCCACTCCGATCAGCCGGCCCACCCCGATCACCGGCACAATCAAGATCATCGGAAGCACCGGCACCGCGCGACCGCACCGGGTCCGACGATGCACCGACGACCAGCAGCTCCGGCGTGGGTTCGACCACGGAAACGCCTCCCGCCGCACCCCTCATCGGGGCACCCCTCATCGGGGCAACAGTATGTCGCGTAACAGTAGCGTACGGCTGCCGGCACACATCCGGCCCAGCCCCGCGACGCTGCGCGCACCATTGCCGGGCGCTGCCAACCGAGCGTCCTGCCGGCGACGGGCCCATGATGGGTTCGGAGCCTGATCGCCTCCAGCGGCATCTCAGGAGGTTCCCCGACCTGAAACAGGTGTTTCCGTCATGACCGAACGGCTAGCCCTGTTCCCGTTGGGGACCGTGCTGCTCCCCGGCCTCCTGCTCCCACTGAAGATCTTCGAACACCGCTACCGGGTGCTTGTCGCCGAGCTGCTGGACCTTGCCGCAGGTGAGCCGCGCCGGTTCGGGGTCGTCGCCATCCGCCACGGCAGGGAGACCGGGACGGACGACCTCCCGACCTTCCACGAGATCGGCTGCACGGCGAACATCCGCCGGATCGACCGGCATACCGACGGACGCTTCTCGATCATCGCATCGGGCGGGGCGAAGTTCCGGGTACTGGCGGTGGACCGGACCAGCCGTCCCTACCTCACCGGCGACGTGGAGTATCTCAGCGACGGGATCGGGGACGCCCAGGATGCGGCCGCGCAGGTCCCCGTCGTGACGAAGCTGCTCCACGACTACGCCGCCCGGCTCTCGAGCTCCCAGGCCGCCGAGCTCCGACTTCCCGATCTTCCCGATGACCCCCGGATGTTGTCCTACATCGTTGCCGCCTCCGTGGTGACCCAGACAGCCGAACGCCAGGCGCTGCTCGCCGCACCCGATGCCGCGGCCCGGCTGCGGGCCGAACGGATGATCCTCCGCAGGGAACTCGGGCTCCTCGAACGGTTCAGCGCCATCGGGTCCGACGAGCACATCCGGGTCACCCCCAGCCCGAACTAAGAGCGCCTGGCTGCTCAGGCTGTCGGGTCTGTCGGGTCTGCCGGGTCTGCCGGGTCTGCCGGGTCTGCCGGGACGGCCGGGTCGGTCAGGGGCCGGCGGGGCATCCGAAAGGTCGAAAACCAGGTCAGTACCGCGAGCACGAACAACGACACGGCGGGCAGGACGACCAGGAAACCGGACGACCGAAGCCGGAAATCGACGAGCTGGACGGCAAGGTCGCGGGCCCCGTCCGGAAGCTGTGAAGTGACCCGCGACGACCGCAACTCGTGGCCGATCCAGCTGGCCAACAGGGATCCGGTGAGCCCGCCCAGCGCAAGCCCCACCGGTAGCGGCCAGCCGCCGCTGCGTCCCCGCCAGAACGCGAGCGCTCCCGCAAGCAGACCGCCGATCCCGCAGATCATGGCAAAGTACACGTCGACGCCGGCTTGGGCGTCGAAGGCGAGCTCACTTCCGGCCAGCGCCGCCCTGACGTCCAGGCGCGGGGCCGCCGCGGCCCACAGGAGTCCGAGCGGCAGACCGGCCGCGGCCATGGCGACCGCACCCACGACACCGGCGACAATCTCGCTCCGGCCGACCGCCCAGAAGCGGTCGTCACGATCCGCGGCCACCAGCGGGTCATCCAAGGCGCCGACGAACCCCCCGGGACCGCGCAGTCCCGGCACCTGGGGTGAACCCCGCCTTCCTGCGTCGTGCGAGTCCGGCAACGGCTTGGTCACCATTCATTCATCTCTGGCATGCGTCTACCGCCGGGCATTGCCGGCACGCCGTAGCGCCATACTGGCCGCGGTGAGCATGATGACCGCGACCACCGCGCACACCAGCAGGTCGACGACGGCCGCGGCCCAGTCGATGGATGGCCGGAACGCGGCGGCCAGCACGTCCACCGCGTACGTGCTGGGCACCAGGTCCCGCAGCAGCTTGACCCCGGCAGGCAGTCGGTCGGCCGGGATGATGCCCACGAACAACACGACGCTCATGCCGACCTGTCCGACGACGGTGGCCAGTTCCTGGCGTGGAGCCAGCAGGCCGATCGCCGCTCCGATGCCGGCCAGCGACGCACCCGCCAGTGCGACCACCGGTAGGAGCAGCCACAGACCCGACAGCGGAAGGCCGTAGAGCAGGGCGCCCACCACCGCCGTGATGACCGTCCCCGGCACCGCGAACGAAGCATAGGAGGCGGCGGTGCCCAGTACCACGGCGCTGGCGGGAATCGGCAAGGTCAGGTAGTAGTCGAGCGCCCCGGCCGCGCGTAGCGCTCCAAAGCGCTGCGCCAGCAGGTTGAGGGCGATGAAGGCCACCACCAACACGGTTGAACCCGCCACCACCTGCTCGCTGGTCGTCTCGTTTCCGGTGTCGACCACCCCCCGGAGCAGCAGCATGATCCCGAGCGACTGAAAAGCCGCGACGAACAACAGCGGCACCCGTGCCACCCGAGCGCGGGAGAGCTGACCGACGTAAACGGCCCGCAGAGCCGCACCGAACCGGGTGTTGGGCGGCAACGCCACGGCGCCACCCACGATCGTGGCGGCGCTCACGGTGCCAGCATCCTGAGCGGCACCGTCCTGGCCGGCACCCTCCTGGCCCACGGATGGCGGACCGGCGGACTGGGACGCCGCGGTGGGGGCGGTCATGAGCGCTCCAGGGTGCGGGATGCTCCGCCGAGGGCGAGGTAGACATCCTCAAGGGATGGCGTGGCCAGGGTGAAGTCGTCGAGGGCGGCAAAGGCCGGGCCGGTCGTGAGTCGCGCGAGCGCCTCACGCGCGTCGACCGCGGCCATCCGCGTGGTCCACCGACGACCGGTGATCTCGGCCTGCTGAGCGAGGCGCGCGATGATCGGATCGTCGCCGGGCGGCTCGAACCGCCAGACCAGGTCCAGCCGGACGTCATCACTCACCGACGCCTTGAGCCGCCCGGGGGTGTCGCAGGCGATCACCCGACCGGCCTCGAGGACGGCGACGCGGTCCAGGACGGACTCCGCTTCCAGGACGTTGTGCGTGACCAGCACCACGGTGACGCCCGCGGTGTCCCGGCGCCGTTGCAGCGCCGACCACACCGCCCGCCGAGCCGTGGGGTCAAGCCCGGTCGTGGGCTCGTCCAGGACGAGCACCTCGCGGTGGCCGACCAGGGCGCAGGCAACCGAGGCCAGCCTGCGCTGGCCACCGGACAGATGCCGCAACGGTCGACCCGCGATCGGCGCGAGCCCGAGTTCGTCGATGACGGCCGTCCGTGCCGCACGGGCGGCGGGACGGCCCAGCCCGCGCAGACGGGCGGTCGTCTCCACAGCGACGCTCACCGGGAGGTCCGCCAGGGCCGTGTCGCCCTGACCGAGGTAGGCCGCCAGCCGGGGCGGGATGTCCGGCCGGGAGACGACGTCCCATCCGAACATCTCGATCGACCCGGCATCCGGCCGGATGAGCCCCATGAGCTGGCGCACCAGCGTGGTCTTTCCGGCCCCGTTCGGCCCGAGCACTCCGAACACCTCGCCACGTTCGATGTCGAGGTCGAGGTCACATGTGGCGAGGACAGCATGCTCACCGACGCCGTGCCGGCGGGTGAGCCCACGCACGGCGTAGCTCAGCACGCTGCCCATTGTCGCATTCGCCTGTCAGCGGACCCGCGCCCGGCCACGGAGCCGGATCGAGCCCAGTATCCACAGCGCCTCGACGCCGTCCTTCCAGGTCAGCTTCTTGCCTTCAGCCCGGGTGCGGGCCTGGTAGCTGATCGGGACCTCGAACGGTCGGATACCGAGGGCAAGCAGCTTGGCGGTCACCTCGGCCTCCATCCCGAAGCCGACCCGGGCGACGTCCAGCTCCCGGTACAGACTGGTCGGCATCAGCTTGAAGCAGGTCTCCAGGTCCGAGATGTAGCTGTCGAACAGGATGTTCGCCGCAAGCGTAACCGCCTTGTTACCCATCACATACCAGAACGAGTACGCGGTGTTACTGCTGAACGTCCTCGAGCCGTAGACGACCCGGGCCTGGTCGGTGATTACCGGTTCGAGCAGCGCTGGGATCTCCTCAGGCGCATACTCAAGATCCGCGTCGCAGATGACCAGGTATTCACCGGTCGCGAGCTGGCTCGCAGTGCGGACCGCCGCGCCCTTGCCACGGTTCACGGACTGGTGGGCGACAACGACCCGGGGATCATCGACGGAGTCGAGGATCGCCCGCGTCCCGTCCGTGCTGCCGTCGTTGACCACCACGAGCTCGACCTCGCAGGGATAGGTGACGTCCAGCACCCGCTTGACCGCGGACGCGAGCGTGGCCTGCTCGTTGAACACCGGCATCAGGACGGAAAGCTTCACATTCGTGAACATTACGCCGTGATGATTCGCTGGCCGTTGACCACCACGCTCGGGTGACGCCAGGCCGCGGGTTCGACCAGCGGGTCGGCGGGCAGGCCGACCACGGCCGCATACCCACCGACCTCGATACGCCCCGACGGCCGCTGGCCGTCAAACCCAGCTGCCCGGGCCGCGCCGGAGGTCGACGCACGCAACGCGCCGAGGCGCCCCAGCCCGGCGTAGGCAAGCCGGTCGAGCTCCCGCGGGTCAACCCCGGGCGGACGGTTACCCGCACCGCCCGCATCAGTGCCGTAGAGCAGGGGCACTCCGGCGCGATGGAGCAGCGCGGCATTGCGCCCGGGTGCGGGGCCTGCCCCGGCATGGCACTGCAGGGTCGACACGACCGGCACGCCGGCGGCGGCGATCCGGTCGACGGTCTCGGGCGGCAAGGGTTCCAGCGGAACGTGGGCAAGCTCATCCACACCCGCCCGCAGCGCCAGCTCCACCGCCGAGACGGTCAACGCGTGCGCGGTCACCGGGAGCCCGGCCGCATGCGCGGCCTTCACCACGACCTCGAGCTCGCTGTAGTGCAAGGGCGATCGTCGCGACGGTGCGCTGCCCTCGCCACCCCCGAGACACACCTTGATGAGATCGACACCATCCGCCGCAAGACTCGTGACGGCCCGCCGGGCGAGCGCGGGGCTGTCGACGACTGCCAGCCCGTCCCCGTGCGGATCAGGATGCGGTGGTGGGTCCGGGGCACCCACCACCCGGGGACCCGCCCCGACCACGACGATCGGCGCTGCGACACGCCAGTGGGCCAGCCTCTCGACCGGGGAACCGAGGTCACGGACAGCGACGAGTCCAGCACGAAGCTCATCGTGTCCAGATGTGGCGGTCGCCGCAAGATGAACATGGGCGTCGGTGACGCCCGGTCCGATCCAGGCGCAGTCGATCATCCGCAGGCCGTCCGGCAGCACCACCGAGTCCTGCGGCCCGACGGCGGCCACCCGGCCGTCCATGCCGACCACGACGACTCCCTCGAAGGGGAGGTCGGCGATGCCGTTCCAGACCCGACCGCGCAGTGCGACACCGCGCCCGATCTCCTCGCGGACGCGCGCCCTACCCATGGCAACCCTGCGCGCCACCCGCAGCGGCAGGACGACGACAGAGGGCAGGCAGCCCGAAGGTGCCCTGTTGCGCCTCACCACGACCGCCTCACCACCATGACCTCACTATGACTTCACTATGACTTCACTATGACTTCACTATGAGTGCGCTATGAGTGCCGCCGGCAGCAGCGGTCAGACCGCGCTGCTCATCCACACGACGATGTCGAGGATGCGCAACGGCGTCAGGGGCGGTCCGCTGTCGGGGACCAGCGCGGACAACCGACGGAACTCCTCAGCATTCTCCCGCAGGTCGTACTGCATCGCCCTGACCAGCAGCTGCATGTACTCACGCCAGGATCGGCCGTCACGGGGCGCCGGTGGGATGCACCGCTCGTGCTGGTAGAAGACCCTGACTTTCGAGTCGAACAGCGGGACCAGTCCGGGCCGCTTGCGGTGCAGGACCTTCGCGATCAGCGAACCCTTGACGTCACGGTCGGACACGTCGGGGTCGTCGAGCGGGTCGTACAGGGCCGCCACAAGATCGAGTGTGACCTCGTCGGCCTCGATCAATTCGATCCCTGGCGGAAGCTTGTCCAGTGCGCGTTGCAGTAACGGCGTCAGCGCGGTCAGTGTGTGCATCCGGTCGACGTCCACCTGGACGCCGAGCAGACAGGGGGCGAGCAGGTCCCCCGTGCACAGCAGGTCGGGGTCACCGTTGGTGGCGAGCCCATCGTAGTACGGGTAGGCATAACGCAGGCCCCGCTTGCGCGGACCGAGGTATTCCTCAAGCAGGCTCTCCGCGTCGAAGACCTCCCGGGTGCCCATCGCCAACTTCACCGCAGGGGCTCCTCAAGTCGTCTCGTGTCGTCGTTGGTGACGGCCGGTGGCGGTCGCCGGGCACCACAACCTTCATATCGCCCGACGCCTGCCGTATCGTCCGTCCCGCGACCATCCTCCTCTGTGACTGTCACGACATGGAAGCGGCCTACCCCGACTCATGCCGGCGGCGGCGTGCTCATGATCCTCAGCACGCCGCCGCCAGCCTGCCCATCCGGACGCAGCCTGCCCATCCGGACGATCTTTCGAGGTTTGTACGATCAAAAACGTCGATTCGATCAAACAAAGCTCGAAAAATCATCTTCGAGCGGACGAGCGGTCAGTCGATGGACTCCGCGGTGACTCGACCGGACTTCACCGCTTCGACGAGCGCGGCATGGTCACGCTCGTTCTGGTCGGCGTACGCCTCGGCGAAGTCTGCGAGCGCCCGGTCGAAGACGTCGGTGCGGCCGAGGTAGGAGGCGATGGCGATCCGGTCCCCCGACCGGGCGTGGGCGCGGGCCAGCGTCGCCCCGCACAGTTCCGCGAACGACCGCATGCCGTCCGGCGGCATCTCGTCGACCTGCACGACGCCCTTCCAGTCATACAGCTGACGGACGTAGAAGTACCGTGTCTGGCCGTCGATCCCGGTCCCCTGGTGCCAACCGAGGAAGATGTCGCTGGCCGCCTGCATGCGCCGTTGACCGGAGACGACGCGTTCCCCCTGGTTGGTGTACTCACTCGCCGGCAGGTAATCGGCGAGCACCGACGTGTCGGCTTCTTTCACCTGGAGGAACAGCGGGTCCTGGTCGTCCCGGCCGAGCATGAGGACAATCCAGCAACGGGTACCGACACTGCCGACCCCGACGACCTTCCGGGCGGCGTCGACCAGCCGGTACTGGTCGAGCAGCGCACGGCGGTCCGCCTGCAGTGAGTCCCGGTACTCCTCGATCACCCGGTTGAGCTGCTCGGCGAGGACATCGCCCTGCACGCCGGGGAGCAGCTCCATGATCGGAACGAGCAGCGGCGGGTCCGAGGCGATCCGGCGCTCGCCGTCGAGGACCACGGTGAGCTTGTTGAACGCCCGCAGGCTGTCGCGGGTACGGGCGCTGCTCATCGTACGCTTGACCCGCCGGCGCCGGGATTTGGTAAGCCGGTCCCGAAATTCGGACTCGAGCTGTTCGACATCGATCCGCGCGTACCAGACCGCGAGGTTGGTCATCTCGGCGAACCGGCGCATCCACTCCCGGTAGAAACGCACCATGGTCGTGACCACCGACTGCCTTTCGGCAGCGGTGAAACCGTTCTGCCGGCCCGCGATGACGAAGCTGGCCGCCAGCCGTTTGACGTCCCACTCCCATGGGCCGGGCAGAGTTTCGTCGAAGTCGTTGATATCGAACGTCAGGCGCCGCTCGGGTGATGCGAGCAGACGGAAGTTCACCAGGTGGGCATCACCGCACAGCTGTGCGGTGATCCCGGTCCGTGGTGTCCTGGAAAGGTCACCAGCCATGATCGCCGCTGCGCCCCGGAAGAACCGGAACGGCGACTCCATCATCCGCCCGTACCGGATCGGCACCAGTTCGGGCACTCGGGTGGCAGACTGCTTCTCGATCACATCCACCGGGTCGGGTCGCCGTGACGACGGGGAGAACTCGCCATGGCTGGAACGGGGAGCCGTGGCCCGCGCCGCCTTTCCACGCTCGGCCCGCTCCTGCGGGGTCGCGACACGCTGGCCGAGATGCAGCGTGCGGTGACCGTTCGCGGATCTGACCGGTGCTGTCGTCGTGCTCATCACAGTCCTCCCACGGGGTTTCGGTCGCGGACGGAACGTGCCCCCGCGCCCGCATGAGCAACCCATCGCGGCGGTGGACCTGCGCCACGGGACGTGGACCTGCGCCGCCGGGCGCTCTAACCCTCGGAAGTGATCATGACTGCTGGCGGAGGAGGGACACCGCCTCCGCCAGATCGGCTGGATCGGGGCTGGTGAACGTCATCCACCGACCGTCCGCGGGATGAGCGAAGGACAGCTGCGCGGCATGGAGCCATTGCCGGGTCAACCCGAGCCGGCCGGCGAGAACCGGGTCGGCGCCATAGGCGAGATCACCGACGCAGGGATGCCGCAACGCCGACATGTGCACCCGGATCTGATGGGTCCGACCGGTCTCCAGCCGCACCGACAGCAGGGACGCGGCCCGGAACGCCTCTTCGGTGTCATAGTGGGTAACGCTGGGTTTACCATCCGCAACGACGGCGAACAGGCCTGATTTGCGCGGATGCCGGTCGATCGGTGCGTCGACCGTTCCCCTGGATGGATCCGGATGCCCCTGCACCAGAGCCCGGTAGATCTTTTCGACCTCCCGCTCCCGGAAGGCACGCTTCAACACGGTGTAGGCGTGCTCACTCTTCGCGACCACCATGATTCCCGTTGTGCCGACATCCAGGCGGTGGACCACACCCTGACGCTCGGACGCACCGCTGGTCGCAATGCGGTAGCCGGCCGCGGCGAGCCCACCGATCACGGTCGGTCCGCTGAACCCGGGAGCGGGGTGAGCGGCGACGCCCACCGGCTTGCCCACGACCACGATGTCACCATCGTCGTGGATCACCTCCAGGCCGGGCACCGGGGTTGCCTCCATCTGAACCGGAGCCGGCGGCGCCGGCAGTTCGACGTCGAGCCACGCGCCGCCGGTCACCCGATCGGACCGGCCCCGCACCGTGCCGTTGACACTGGCGTAGCCGTCATCCACGAGCGCCGCGGCGGCCGTCCGGGACAACCCGAACATCCGGGCGATGGCGGCGTCCAGGCGCAGGCCGTCCAGTCCGTCGGGAACCGGCAGCGTGCGTCTGTCCCCTGCGCTCACCGCTGATCCCCCACTACTGGTCACCTTCACTGGGCACCCACTGCTGGTCACCGTCACCGGTCATGCTCACCGGTCAGTTTCGCCGGTCATTGCTCACCGGTCAGTTTCGCCGGTCATTGCTCACCGGCGTCCGTCGCGCGCTGCCCGTCCAGGCCGATACCGCGTGCTCCCAGGATGACCGCGAGGATTCCGCCGATCACGATCGCCGAGTCCGCGACGTTGAAAACCGGCCAGTGGTGCAGGTGGATCCAGTCGACGACATGCCCGCGCAACGGAGCGGGCGCGCGGAAGATCCGGTCCGTGAGGTTGCCGAGCGCACCACCGAGCAGCAGCCCGAGAACGATCGCCCACGGCGTGGACTTCAAGGTCCGGGCGGTCCGCGCGATGACCGCGACAACCGCGACGGCCACCAGGCTGAACAAGACCGTCGCGCCACCGGCGAGGCTGAAGGCGGCACCGGGATTGCGCGTGAGGCGGAGATCGAGCACGCCCGGCACCAGATCGATCGGCGCCCGGTCGGACAGGTGCGCCACCACAATGATCTTCGTGATCACGTCGACGGTGACGACCGCGAAACCGGTGCCGAGCAGCGTGGCCACCGCTTTGCGCGACCGAACAGCAGCTAGTGGCGCCCCGGGCCGCGCACCCGCCGCCTCGGTAGTCCCATCCCCGTCCGTGGACGACGTCTCCTGCACCCGGCCCACTCTACGGCCACGGCAGACCGTGACCGTCCGTCACGGCCCTGCCTGATCCACGCTTGATCCACGCTTGATCCACGCTTGATCCGCAGCTGATCCGCACCTGCCCCACCGATCCGCCGAAATCCGGCCCAGTATGCTGCCCGCAGCCGAATGCCTACGCAGGTGACGTGTACAGGCTACGGCCGGCGTCATCGGCTTTCAGGACGTGGACCTGCGATCCGGTACCCGCTGGGCGGACACGATCGCCGACGAACTCGCCCACTGCCAGGCCTTCGTGCCGCTGTACTCGCCACGCTACTTCAACAGCGAGTTCTGCGGCCGGGAGTGGCAGGCGTTCTCCGACCGGCTGGACGCAGCGAAGGCCGTAAACGGCAAAACCCCACCGCTCATATTCCCACTTCTCTGGGAACCTCCGATTCTCTGGGAGCCCCCGAGCGACCTGCGCTTACCCGAGGTCGCGGGTGCAGTCCAATACCGCGAGTTCATCGAGTACGGCATCGAGTACGGCATCGAGTACACGGAGCTCGGCCTCATGAAGATCGTGAAGAACAAGAAGGACCCTTCCCTGGCGCTCGGCTACGACCAGATACTGAGCGCAATCGTCCTGGAGATAAAAAAGAACACAGACGAGTACACGCTGGCCCCGGCAGCCCTGCCACCAGAACTGGAGACAACGAGGAACGCCTTCGCGAAGATGCCGGCTTCACCGAGCGCACCGGGTGGTACAGCGGATTCCGACAACACGACCGGACCTCACCATGTACATTTCATCGTCGCATCGGGAACCGCCACCGAACTGGCCCGGAAATCCGACCCCGACCCCTACTACGGAACCCGTCCGACGGACTGGTCGCCCTTCCTTCCGCACGACGCCGAACCACTGGTCCGCCTCGCTGCCGCCGTTGCAATCGATCAGAAGATGACACCCTACCCGGAAAAACTGGACGGTCATCTCGTTGAACGCCTTGATGACGCGGACCGGGAGAATGAACTGGTGGTGTTGCTGGTGGACCCGCGTGTCACGGATCTACCGGACCGCGCGGGAGCCCTTCGCACCTATGACAACCGTTTCGACCCCAACAGCGCGGTCATGATTACCTGGAACGTTACCGACACGCAGTCGGCCGTCGGCGTCCCCGAACCGAAAACGGTCTTTCCCAAGAAGACCAGGAGACCGGACCAGAGCTTCCACGCCAGAATACACAGTCCGGAGGAGTTTCGCCGCATTCTGGTAGAGGTCCTCGTCTACCTGCAGAAGCTGTTGTTGGGCGAGGCCGATTCTAGCCGAACGGCGGCGACCGATCAATACGTCCCACGACCACAGCTCAACGGCTCTATGGTGGGCTCATGACCGCCGATCGCCAGCCAGGTGTGATCATCACATTCTACTCGTACAAGGGTGGGTCCGGTCGGACGATGGCCCTGGCGAACATCGCCTGGATCCTTGCAAGCAACGGCTGCAGGGTGCTTGCCGTGGACTGGGATCTTGAGGCCCCCGGCCTGCACAGATACTTCCATCCATTCCTCGTCGACCCCGAGCTGGCTGGTTCGACGGGTGTGATGGACATGGTCTGGGACTATGCGCTGGCCACCCTTGACACGCAGGGCGACCCGTCGCCCGGCTGGCACGAGCCCTACGCCGATGTGCTCAACCATACCGTTTCGCTGCGATGGGACTTCGAGCGCGGCGGTGTCCTCTCGCTCCTGTCGGCGGGACGCCAGGACGACGCGTACGGCGCCAAGGTCAATTCTTTCGACTGGTCCAACTTCTACGACAAGCGCGGTGGCGGCGCATTTGTCGAGGCAATGAAGCAGAGCATGACCGCCCAGTTCGACTATGTCCTCATCGACAGTCGGACCGGTCTCAGCGACACCGCCGGCATCTGCACGGTCCAACTACCCGACATTCTTGTCGCCTGCTTCACCTTCAGCACACAGAGTATCGTTGGAACTGCGGCGGTGGCGGAGTCCGTAAGAAGGCAGTGTGGCGAGCGAGACATCACAATCTGGCCGGTCCCGATGCGCGTCGAAGACAGTGAAAGAGTGAAGCTGGAGGCGAGTCGGGACCTGGCAAGAATCCGCCTTGATTACCTCTTGAAGGGCCTTGACGGAAACGCACGTGACCAATACTGGGGAGAAGTCGAGGTACCGTATACGCCTTTCTACGCGTATGAGGAGTGGCTCGCCACGATCGGCGACCGCCCCAACAGCAGCGGAACAATTCTTGCAGCCAGCGAGCAGCTCACCGGCTATCTTACCAAGCAAAAAATCACTCGGCAGGTCCCACTGGATGAGACCGAGCGCCGCAAGCTCCTCCTGCAGTTCGAACGTAAGATTCGGACGAAACCGGAAGAGTTCACGGTAGACTTTTTCATAAGCTATGCGGAAAATGACAGAGACTGGGCAGAATGGGTGGCTTTCCAGCTTGAGAACGTGGGCTATCGAGTTCTCATCCAAGCCTGGGATGTCATTCCCGGAAGCAATTCTATCATAGACATCGAGCACGCTTTCAGCTCGTCACGCCGTATCTTGGCCATCGTTTCCCGGGCATTCGTCAGATCCCAGTTCGAGCGAGCCGAATGGCAGGCTGCCTGGCGTGGCGATCAAAGCCGGGCCACACGTCGGACCATCCCGGTCCGGGTCGAGGAAACGCCCCTCCCCAGCCTGCTGAACACGATCGTCGGGATTGACCTGTGGGGACTTGACGAAGCCACCGCCCGGGAGGTTCTGCTGGCCAATATCGGCGCAACCGACATAGGGCGGTTGAAACCCACTGTACCTCCTTCCTTCCCCTCTCCCAGCCGGAGAAAGTCGGGCTCGGAACCCTCCGGACGAGGCCGTCAGATGCCAGCGCCCTTCCCCAGTGGACCGCGGGAGGAGTAGCGGCGGTCGGGTCACGACAGGCATGACCGACCGGACCGGCCATCCCCGTCCCGGGCGGGCCACCCACCTGGAAGCGGCGGGTACTAAGAGCGATCGACAATAGGGGGATCTTGGTAACTGGACTCCCATATCACCGCTGACCTGCGGCGATACCATTCTTCTGGTCCAGTAGCCGATTTTTCCATTAGTACGGTGTTCATTCAGGGGCTGACATGAGGTGGATTGATGCAGTCCACTGAGTATGGAAAACAGCTTTCATCCGAGCGGTTCGAGGATCCGGCCGATCAGGATTTCCAGGGCCGCGTCGTCACCTACCAGGCTCCGGGCCGAGGCGCGGTCGTTCTCGTCCCGGCTCACCTGGTCCCAGCGCAGACGCCACCCGGCCGCGGCTGCGAGTTGACGGAAGAAGGCACGCTGCGCACGGCCGTTGCCCTCTCGGAAGGGGTGCAGCGCATTCACCTCGCCGAGATATCTCGCAACGCAGTCGACCATCCGGCCGTGCGATAAGCCGACAAGATATGCGTCCGCGGCCAGTCTGGCGAAGACGTCGTCCGCAGCGTCCGCGACGAACCGCCAGTGCGCAAAGAGAATGGGCCGTCCGATATCGACCACGCGAATCTCGCCGGCCCACGGATAGACGTCGCTGAACAGGACGCGGTGGAACTGCCGAAGATGGTCGAAATCGTAAAGCCCCGGCAATATTGCACGACGCAGCTCCACATCACGTATGGCGACGATTTCCGCTTCGACCGCGGCAAGTTCGTCCGCGTCCCGGATATCGAGAAGATTACGCAGGCAGGGAGAACCGGGCCGGCAGTACGGGTCAGCGTCGTCCACGGCGCGACGCAATCAGCGCCGCCACCGCATCATCGGCCGACCGCCGGCCGTTGGCCACCTCGACTAGTTCAGCCAGCACATCCCCGGGGAGTTCCACACCCTCCAGCCGGGTGCTGGCCACGACGTCGGCCACCGCGTCCGCCACGGTCATGTGATGGCGCCCGTAGTACTCCCGCATCAACTCGGGGCAAATCGATCGGCTGGAACGCGCCGACTCGTCCAACCCGGCGCGGGTCTGACGCCAGGGGAGGTCGGCGTGCGTCAGCTCGGACAGTTCACGAGCAGCGAAACCACCGTACCGCTGCACCACCCAGGAAACCGTCTCCGCGGCCCGACCAATAACCCGACCTGCGCTGCCGGACGGCCAGGAACGCACCAGATACTGCCGACGATGCTGGTCATACAGATGACGCACGACCGGGCCCTGCCGCCACGCCTCGATACCATCCGGGAAAAGTGGATGCCCGTAGCGGACCAGA
>NZ_CAUVXI010000006.1:54209-66087 GCF_963555845.1 Protofrankia sp. Cas8
TGCCATGCCTGAGCGTAGTACACCAGCTTCTGGAGCTTCATCGGCGACATCGGCCCGGCGCGGTTCAGAAAATCGGCGGCAATGTCATCGACCCCGACATCACCGATTCCCTCAACACTGACGAGATGTGTGACAGCATTGACGAGAGGCGTGACAGCCAACGCACACCTCCGTTGCATCCAGCCGGTGTTTTGTCGGACAGGGATCTTTCCACATGATACCTGGTCCAGGATGACGGCGACAGATCCGTCGCAGTCACGTCCACCGCGGACGGCAGGGCGGCCGGCCTTGACGCCCACCGAAGCAGAGTTCCAACGAGCCCGTGGCCGGGTCCCGATGGCCTGGCCGCCGCGGCCAAGCGGCGGGTTACCCACGTCGGCGGACAGAACGGAACATAATCGTCACTACGATCGGGACGACGTGGTCGGGGACGATGGCTGGCGACGATGGTGGGGGACGAGTGAGCAGCGAGTGAGCACAGTGGCGAACGCCTTCGGTGCCCTGTGGGGCATCGCGCAGACAACGGCGGACCAGTGGTGGCGGCTGGCGTCCGGGCGGACACTGCAGTGGATCGGGATGGTTCTGGGCGTCTGCGTGGCGCTCAGCGTCGCCGGGCACGTGGACCGCTGGATCGAACGCGGACGGTTCCACATCACGCTGCGACTGAACGGCTACCACAGTCACGGCGAGTATGTGGGCGGTCCCGAGTGGCGGGCCAGGCGACGGCGGTGGCTCGCCGAAACCGGCAAGCGTCCCTGCCACATCTGCGGGAAGCCGTGGCGGGACGGACCAGCCGGCATCGGCTACCACGCGCACCACGTCGACTACTTCCGGGCCGGCTCGGGCCACGAGTCCAACCGCGATCTGGTCCCCATCTGCCACCACTGCCACACCCGCGTCCACAAGGTCGACCGCTACCGGGGACCGCTGGGCACCCGCGCGCTGGGGGTGTCACTGCGTCGCTGTACCGGTCTGGTCCGCGCCGTCTACTGGCCGATGCGGCTACTGCGCGGCGACTCCGCGAGTACCTACGTGCCCGCGCCCCGCAGGCCATCACGCCGGCCGTCACGGCGACCGGTCCGCCAGCCACGGCGCCAGGCGGTCCCCCACACACAGGCACCCGGCCCGGGTGACGCAGACCATCACAACCACCACGCTGAGCACCACGCTGAGCACCACGCAGACCACCACAGCGAGGAGCACACCGATCATCATCATCGGCCGACGAGTGCCGGCAGGTGACGGCGAACGCCGCAGCATCCACTACGCTGGTTGCAGCGGACGGCGACGACGGGACGAGTAACGGCGGGCGCAGCCAAGGACGGCCGGTGACGGGCGTCGAGCGAACCGGGGACGGTGGAAGCCCGGCGGCCAGCGCGTCGTGAAGATCACCCCCGAGCTGCCGGAAGAACAGGGCGCCCCCGCCCCCAGTAGATCCGGTACCGCGCGCGACGAGTGGTCGTCCAGGCCGCCGCACACCGGCGTCCCGAACGGCAAGGAGGGTGGTACCGCGGTACCACCGCGCCCCGGCGACACGCCGGGTACCGCGGGGTGTCGTCCCTCCGTTGGAGCCTGATCCCGACGGAGACACACCATGCCCGACCGCGAGACGCCTGATCACAAGACACCCGGGGACGCGCAGCCCGCCTTCCCACCGCTGCCGACCCAGGTCGACCTGCCCGCCCTCGAACGCGAGGTCCTCGGTCGCTGGACGGACCTGAAGGTCTTCCAGCGTTCGCTGGACGCGACCGCGGACGGGCCACAATGGATCTTCTACGAAGGTCCGCCGACCGCCAACGGCAAACCGGGCACCCACCATGTCGAAGCCCGGGTCTTCAAGGACCTGTTCCCCCGGTACCGCACGATGCGGGGCTTCCACGTCCCGCGCCGCGCCGGCTGGGACTGCCACGGCCTGCCCGTGGAGCTCGCCGTGGAGAAGGAACTGGGTTTCACCAGCAAGAGTGACATCGAGGCCTTCGGTATCGCCGCGTTCAACGCCCGCTGCCGCGAGTCGGTGCTGCGCCATGTCGCGGACTTCTCCCGGATGACCGAGCGCATGGGCTACTGGTGTGATCTGGACAACGCCTACCGCACGATGGACACCCCCTACATCGAGAGCGTCTGGTGGTCCCTGCAGAAGATCTTCGACAAGGGGCTGCTCGTCGAGGACCATCGCGTCACCCCGTACTGCCCGCGGGACGAGACGCCCCTGTCCGACCACGAGGTCTCCCAGGGCTACGCCGACGTGGTCGACCCCTCGGTCTACGTCCGCTTCCCGGTGACCGCCGGCCCGCTGGGCGAGGCGGGTGTCAGCCTGCTCGTCTGGACGACGACCCCGTGGACGTTGGTGTCCAACACCGCGGTCGCCGTGCATCCCGACGTCACCTATGTGGTCGCCCGGACCGCGGCCGGCGGGCGTGCCGGCGAGCTGGTGCTGGTGGCCGAGCCGCTGCTCGGTGCCGCGGTGGGGCCGGACGCCGAGGTCGTCCAGACCGTGCAGGGAGCCGATCTCGCCGGCGTGACCTACGCCCGGCCGTTCGAGCTGCTGCCGCCGGCGGATTTCGGCGCCACGGCCGCGGGCGCCACGCCCGCGCACTCGGTGGTACTCGCCGACTACGTCACCACCACCGACGGTACCGGCTTGGTCCACCAGGCCCCGGCCTTCGGCGCGGAGGACCTCGCGGTCGCTCGCGCCTACGGCCTGCCCGTGGTCAACCCGGTGGGTCGGGACGGCCGGTTCGTCGCCGGCACGCCGCTGGTAGGTGGGGTGTTCTTCAAGGACGCGGACGCGACCCTCGTCGACGACCTGCGCGCGCGTGGAGTGCTGTGGCGGGCGCAGGACTACACCCACAGCTATCCACACTGCTGGCGCTGCCACACACCGTTGATCTACTACCCGCTGCCATCCTGGTACATCCGGACGACCGCGATCGCCGACCGGCTGCTGGCCGAAAACGAGCGCACCGACTGGCACCCCGAAAGAATCAAGAACGGACGGTTCGGCGAGTGGCTGCGCGGCAATGTCGACTGGGCACTGTCGCGCAACCGCTACTGGGGCACGCC
The DNA here is from genome assembly GCF_963555845.1 of Protofrankia sp. Cas8. NCBI lineage: Bacteria > Bacillati > Actinomycetota > Actinomycetes > Frankiales > Frankiaceae > Protofrankia > Protofrankia sp. Cas8. The sequence continues at coordinate 57,273 of NZ_CAUVXI010000006.1, forward strand.
ACTGCCGATCTGGCGCTGTACAGCCGATCCGACCCACCTGACCTGCGTCGGATCGCTGCTGGAACTGTCGTCCCTGGCCGGGCGTGACCTGTCCGCGCTGGATCCGCACCGGCCGTTCGTCGACGACGTGACGATCGCCTGCCCGACCTGTTCGGCCGTGGCCAGGCGCGTCCCCGAGGTGATCGACGTCTGGTACGACAGCGGAGCGATGCCGTTCGCCCAATGGGGAGCGCCACACCGCAACGGCGAGCAGTTCGAGGGCCAGTACCCGGCGCAGTACATCTGCGAGGCCATCGACCAGACCCGCGGCTGGTTCTACACGCTGATGGCCGTCGGAACGCTGGTGTTCGACCGCTCCGCCTACGAGACCGTGCTGTGTCTGGGCCTGCTCCTGGACGCCGAGGGCCGCAAGATGAGCAAGCACATCGGTAACGTGCTGGACCCGTTCGAGCTGTTCGACCGGCACGGCGCGGACGCGGTGCGCTGGCTGATGCTCGCGGCCGGGTCACCCTGGTCGGACCGCCGGGTCGGCCACGAGGCCCTTGAGGACATCGTCCGCAAGGTGCTGCTGACCTACTGGAACACCGCGTCGTTCTTCGTCCTCTACGCCAATGCCGGCGGCTGGGCACCGGGGCGCGCTGCGGCGTCCGACCCGCGCACGCGGCCCGTGCTCGACCGCTGGGCGTACTCGGAACTACATGCGACCATCACGGAGGTCACCGAAGCCCTGGACGCCTTCGACTCGCTGCGGGCCGGCCGACGCCTGGCCCGGTTCATCGACGACCTGTCCAACTGGTACGTGCGACGCTCCCGGCGACGCTTCTGGGACGCCGATCCGGACGCCATGGAGACCCTCTACGCCTGCCTGGACGGCGTGACCCGGCTGATGGCCCCGTTCACCCCGTTCCTGACCGACGCGTTGTGGTCGAAACTGGTGGTCGGCGTCCAACCGCAGGCCCCGGACTCGGTCCACCTGGCCGGCTGGCCGGCGGCGTCGGGTGATCTCGTGGACGCGCGGCTGGCGGCCCAGATGGACCTCGTCCGCCGGCTGGTCGAGCTCGGGCGGGCGGCCAGAGCGAGCAGCGGCGTGCGGACGCGCCAGCCGCTGGCCCGCGCGGTCGTGGCGACGCCCGAGTTCGCCGGGCTCCCCGCGGACCTGCGCGCTCAGATTGCCGAGGAGCTCAACGTCACCACCGTCGAGGGCGCCACCGCCGACGTGGTCGACGTGACCGTGAAGCCGAACTTCCGGGCGCTGGGTCGCCGGTTCGGCAAGCGGACCCCGCTGGTCGCGGCTGCGATCGCCACCGCCGGCCCACCCGTGGACGGTCGTCTCACGGTCGAGGTGGACGGTGAGCGGCTCGACCTCGCCGGCGATGATCTGATCATCACCGAGACGCCGCGGGAGGGATGGGCGGTGACCTCGGAGTCAGGCCTCTCCGTCGCCCTCGATCTGGAGATCACTCCCGCGCTGCAACGCGCCGGCATCGCCCGGGACGTGGTGCGAGTCCTCCAGGATGCCCGCAAGACCTCCGGCCTGGACATCACCGACCGCGTCGAGGTCCGGTGGTCGGCGGACAGGCCGGAAACAGAGCAGGCGCTGCGGGAACACGGCTCCATCGTGGCAGCCGAGATCCTCGCCGTGACCTTCACGCAGCACGCCGGGGCTCCGGCCACCCCGGGTGCCGACACCGCAGAGCCGACTCCGGCCGGTGGGGACGGGCACACCGCGCCGGATCTCGGACTGACATTCTGGCTGAGCCTGGCTGAGCCTGGCTGAGCCTGGCTGATCAGGCCGGCTGACCGTCGACGGCGGGCGCTCCAGGCTCCCGCCGGTCAGGCGTTTCTAGAAGTGTCCTGCAGTGTCGCTAGAAGTCCTGGAGCCCGCTCGGGTCCCGACGGGCGGGTTCCATGTCGGGCCCGCGGACGCCGCCGTTGTCACTTCCCCGTGCCATCGCTCCCGCGCCCAGTGGCGGCCCAGGTGGGAACGTCGACGTGGCACCCGGACCAGGTGCCGGATGTGAGCCGGCTGCGATCCCGGCCGGCGGCGGGGGCGGTGCGCCGGCGCCGGGGTTGAGCGGAGGCCGCGGGGTGCCGCCCGGGCCGACGGCCGGCTGGGTCGGCATGCCGTCCAGGTCGCGTAGCTGCATCTCCAGATAGGCGCGCAGCCGCGTGCGGTACTCCCGCTCGAATGCGCGCAGCTGCTCGACCTGGCCCTCCAACCGGCGCTTGTCGTCCTCTAGGCCACCGAGCTGCTCGGTGACGTGCGCCCGGGCCTCTCCGATGATGCGGTCGGCGTCCGCACGGGCTTCACGCCGCGCCCGGTCGGATTCGTTGCGGGCCTCCCGCAACGCTTCGTCCGCCGTACGCTGTGCCAGGACGAGTGTGCGGGCCACCCGCTGTTCGATCTCGGCATCGAGCTGGGAGTTGCCGGTACGGGTCGTCGCAGCCTGGGATGGCGCCGGCACCGCCGGCATCACCGCCGTCGCCGCAGCCGGCGCTGCGGAGGGGCGTTCGCGGGCGGCCTGTGCGGCCGCAACCGCCTGTGCGGCCTGCGCCTGTGCCTGGCCTACCTGGCGCCGCGCCTCTTCCAGCTGCCGGCGCAGCTGTTGGTTCTCCTCAAGCATCTGGGCGGGTACACCTGGGCCGCCGCCACCACCCGCGCGACGTGCCTCGTCGAGTTGTCGACGCAGGTCGGTGTTCTCGTCCAGAAGTCTGGTGAGCTCGCTCTCGACATCGTCGAGGAAGGAGTCGACCTCGTCCTCGTTGTAACCGGTGCGGAACCGGGTCGGACTGAAGACCTTGTTCTGCACGTCCTGCGGTGTCAGAGCCACGTCGCCTCCTCATGATGCGGCATTGCCGCTCCCCCGGAGAGGGCGGTCCAGCGGCGGTCTGCCGCGCGCGTTCGCCGTGTCCGCGACTTCGTCACAGGCCATCCGCGAGTCTCCGCAAGACCATGATCACAATTAAGATCAATAAAAATCCGAGGTCGAACGCGACGCTACCCACCCGCAGGAGAGGAATGAACCGCCGGACGAATCTCAACGGAGGGTCGGTGACTGTGTACACAGACTCAAAGACTAGTACCAGGACTCCGGCGGGTCTGAAGGTGTGGCTCATCGAGAGCACAAGATCTATCACTGCACGCGCAATCATCAGCAGCAGATAGACAAGCAGCAGCGCAGAGATCACGTCACCAAGTGCGCCGATGGCGGACTCTCCTGTGCCTGCGGGGACCGTGGTCCGGTGACAGTTGACATATGATCAAGACTGATTGTAGAAGCCACCCTCGCGGATGCGCCGCTTGTCGGTCTCGGTGACCTCGACGTTGTGCGGCGAGAGCAGGAACACCTTGTTGGTGACCTTCTCGATCGACCCCCGCAGGCCGAAGACCAGGCCCGCTGCGAAGTCGACCAACCGTTTGGCATCGACGTCATCCATCTCGGTCAAATTCATGATAACCGGAGTCCCGTCGCGGAACTCCTCCCCGATCTGCCGTGCCTCGTTGTAGCTGCGCGGTTGCAGGGTGGTGATGCGATAAGGCGACGGCTCCTCGGCCGCGGGTGGTCGGCGCATCGGGACCGGACCTGTCGGCCGGAGTTGTTCGACCGGGGGACGACGCGGCATCGCAGGCGGCTCCTCACGTGCATCAATACGACGAACCGACCGCTCCGCGGGCATGGGCTCACGGTCGTCACGTCGGTCGTCACGTCGGTCGTCACGTCGGTCGTCACGCCGATCGGCGTGGCCGGCGTCGTGACCGCCATCGTCGTACTCGTCTTCGAGGTAGTCTTCGTCCTCCTCGGCCAGGCCGAGGTAGACCATCGCCCTGCGCGCGACACCCATGGGCGCGACTCTAAGGGACACCACGCCGTTGACCGAACAAAGCCGTCCCGATGCGAAGGTGTGTCGCGCCTTCGGCCACTGCGTCCGCAAGGTCCCCGGACATGCCAGCGCTGATCACCGACGCCTCGGGATGCTCCCGCCGAAGCACGTCCGAAACCTCACGTAACCCGGCGAAGGCCGGGCGAGCTGGCACATCACGTGGCGCAACCCCCATCACCCCGGCGAGGACGAGGCCCGGCATGGCCGCCACGAGGTCGCCGAGGGCGGGTATCTCGGCCGGGCGCGCACCGCCTCGACCGGCGTCGACGCCATGGCCGTCCAGCGACACCTGCAGGCAGACGACGATCTCCCGACCGTGCACGACCGCCGCGGTGGACAGCGCGGTAACCAACGACGCCCGGTCGACCGATTGAACCCAATGCGCCCATCTGGTCACCGACCGTGCCTTGTTGTGCTGAAGTTGGCCGACGAAATGCCAACGGGGCGGGGACACCGGCGGGGACGCAGCCGAAACCTCGCTGTCAAATAGGTGCTTCGTCACATCCGCCACCTTCGGGCGGGCCTCCTGGTCACGGTTTTCTGCGAAGTCGGTGACCCCCAGCCCGCACAACACCACGACATCCGCCGCCGGCCAGGTCTTGCTCACCGCGACAAGGGTGAGCTCACCGGTGGCACGCCCCGCCGCAGCCGCCGCGGCGGCAATCCGGTCGCGGACGTCGGCGAGGTTGAGCCGCAGATCCTCGTGCCGCCCGCCAGTGGCGCTCACGGCCAGCTCCGCCCGCGCGCCGGCGGGGATGCCACCCATTGACGCCGACACCGGGTCAGGGCCGCCAGAACCGCTCACAGCGCCGTCCCGGGCCCTCTCAGAGCGACCGGCAACGGGGACGCGGCGTCGCGCGCGGGGCCGGGGCGCGCAGCTCGCCGCATCGCTACCCGTCCATCGCTACCCGTCCATCGCTGCGCGATGGACGGGTAGCCCGGCTCCGTCGGTCGACACCCAACACCTCCGGTGCCTCCTCCGCCGCCTCGCGATCTACGCACCCCAGCCCCGCTCCTTGATCCACGCCCCTGCTGCCGGGCACTCCTACTTGCCGAGCGCTCTTACTTGAGGAAGTCGGGGACGTCGAGCTCGTCGTCATCCTCGGGAACCGGCCGGACCGGCCGCCGCGGCGCCGGATAGCTCGGCCGATGGCCCTCCCGCGGCTCCCGATACGGCGGGTAGCCCTGATCAGCACCGGACTCGGCGCCGTCGCGTCGAGACGACGAGCCGTCGTTGCCGTAGTCCCGGTCGTCGGACACGTCCGCCACATGCCCGGGAGCCGACGTCCGCGGCTGACCCGGTTGGGACGGGGCGAACGTCGGCTGGGGGTTGTAGGCGGCCGGCGAGGAATAGGTCGGCTGCGGGTTCGGCGCGGACGCGGGCGGCGGTGTGTGCGCCGGTTGCGGTGCCGCGGCAACCGGTCGGGGTTGCGGCGTCGACGGGGCGAAAATCGGCGGCGACCCGACCGTCGTCGGCGAGGTGGACGGCGTCGTCGGGGACGAGGGGGAGCTCGTGCCCGACGTCATGGCAGGGGCTCCGGACGCTCCGGCGGTACCCGCACCGGCGGCCCCGGGTGCACCCGACTGACCGTTGCCGGGCCGGCGGGTGCTCGCCAGACCGCGAGTCCGGCGGTCCTGGACGGTGTCGAAGCCCGCGGCGATGACCGTGACCCGGACCTCGTCGCCGAGGGCATCGTCGATCACCGCACCGAAGATGATATTCGCTTCGGGGTGGGCGGCGTCCGCGACCAGCTCGGCCGCGGCGTTGATCTCGAACAGGCCGAGATCGGAGCCACCCGAGATGTTGAGCAGCACGCCCTGGGCACCGTCCATGCTGGCCTCCAGGAGAGGCGAGGCGATGGCCTGTTCGGCCGCGACGATGGCGCGATCGTCCCCACGGGCGCGTCCGATACCCATCAACGCGCTGCCCGCATGCGACATGACGGTCTTGACATCGGCGAAGTCCAGGTTGATCAGACCGGGTGTGGTGATGAGGTCGGTGATGCCCTGGACACCGGAGAGCAGGACCTGGTCGGCGCTGCGGAACGCGTCCAGCACGCTGATGTCACGATCCGTCATCGCCAGCAACCGGTCGTTCGGAATGACGATGAGCGTGTCGACTTCGTTGCGCAGGGCGTCGATTCCCGCGTCCGCCTGGGTAGCCCGGCGGCGCCCCTCGAACGTGAACGGGCGGGTGACGACACCGATGGTCAACGCGCCGAGCGACCGGGCGACATTGGCCACCACAGGCGCGCCGCCGGTGCCGGTGCCACCGCCTTCCCCAGCGGTCACGAACACCATGTCGGCGCCCTTGAGGACCTCTTCGATCTCCTCGCGGTGATCTTCGGCAGCCTGGCGACCGACCTCTGGGTCGGCACCTGCGCCGAGTCCTCGGGTGAGCTCTCGGCCGACGTCAAGCTTGACGTCGGCGTCGCTCATCAGCAGGGCTTGGGCGTCGGTATTGATCGCGATGAACTCGACGCCCTTGAGCCCGACTTCGATCATGCGGTTGACGGCGTTGACGCCGCCACCGCCAATCCCGACGACCTTGATCACCGCCAGGTAGTTCTGAGGAGCTGCCATGCGGTGTCGGTCCTCCAGCGGCATCGGTGGGCGGACGGGGGACATGCCCCAGCCGCCCGGTGCGGCGGGGAAGGCGGCGCCGAGTGGTTGGAGCAGGGAACGGCTGATGAGCTTCAACCTTCACCGTCAGCTAGACGGTTAATGTTATGTCAACTTCCAACCGTGGACCGGACAGTAGGGACGCGCAACGCGGCGGTCAAGGACGCGCCCGGCGCGTCACGCCGAACCTTCGCGTCCATCGGGTCACATCATCGCTCACCCAGCTGACCACTGCAGCTCGATCCCCCGATCCGGGTATGATGACCCGCCGACCGCCACCCTGTGGCGCGACACACACTCGAAAGGTGGCTCCCACCTCGAGCACGAAGATGCGAAAAATACCATGATCGCACCACATCCAGGCGACCTGGACCCATTTTTGATCGTGGCCGGAACCACGGGATGGGCGGCTCCGGCACACGACCGGCCGCAACGCGATACGCGCGGTAACCGAATATGTACGACCAAAAGCAGCGCATCCCGTCAGAACAGACCGTACACGTCGCCTTACACAAGACGGCCCGCGGCACCGATCTGAAACGATTCTCCGCGTCGACCCGGTGTGGCTCCCCGCTTCGCACCACCGGACGAGATCCTATTTTCACGACAATACGACACCGCCCGTAACGTCGACGTCAGCCCCAAACGCCAAAACACGGACAACGAATTCGAATTCCGCAACCGACCGGCAATGACCAGCGACGACGAGCGACGAGCGACGGGAATGGGCGAGGACCGGTGCCGGTCGGGACTCGAGCGCCACCGCCACGCGGCCCCAGCGGCCCCAGCCGCCCCAGCGGCCCCAGCCAGCGCGCAGCGACGTCCCGCATCCGAAGCACGCAAGAAGGACCGAAGGTGACCACAAAACGCACCAGCTCGATTACCGGATCGGAAAAAACCCGGGCTGCAGGAGCTCATTTGTACACCAACAGCGACGTCCGGTAATTCCTCGCAGCGATCCCGCCGGTTGACCGAGGCCGTACGATCATGGCTCTTTTCACACCGGGGTCTGAAGTCCCATCGCGCGGCGGAGCGACCCGACAGATCCGCGCGGCCCCGATGAGGACCCCTGGTTACCCGCACGTTCCCCGCCGATGTTTTGATATCCCGGGACGGGCTTGAGCCACCGAGCTGCACCCGAAGTGCCAACGAGCCGAAGGTGCCGAAATCGTGATCTTTTCAGGGTCGCCGGCCCTGAAAAGGCGACGCGGACCAAAAGCGAACAACCACCGGCCTTCGTGCCAATGAAGGCCCCGGGCAATCGAAGGGGGTGCGAGGTGGCCGCCGCCAACACGGCCGCCGGCCCTGCCGGCCGACCGCTTGCGATGGACGAGGCCGGCACGGAGCCCGGCCCGCGGATGCGCCTGGTCGCCAGCCGTGACGCAGCCACTCAACCCGCGGAACCTCCAGCTCCGCGTGAGCCCGGGGCCCGACCGAACCCGACATCCACGGGCACGGTGACCTTGCTGTTCACCGACATCGAGGGTTCGACCCGGCTCGTCCGCCAGTTTGGTGATCTTTACGGTGAGATCCTGGCCGACTGCCAGCGTCTGCAGCGTCACGCATTCGACATCACTGGCGGCCGGGAGATCGACACCCAGGGTGACTCGTTCTTCATCGAATTCCGCACATCCAAGGACGCGGTGGCCGCGGCTGTGGCGGCTCAACACGCCCTGGCGGCCCACGCCTGGCCGGCCGACGCCCGGATCCGCGTGCGAATGGGCATCCACACCACCGAACCAACCCCGTGGACCGACCGTTTCGTCGGGCTCGGAGTGCATCGCGCCGCCCGGCTGTGTTCCGCAGGACACGGCGGTCAGGTGCTGTTGTCGGAGACCACGCACTCGCTCGTCGAGGACGGTCTGTCCACCGGTTTCGACGTCCGGTATCTCGGCGAACACTGGCTGAAGGACTTCGATCGGGCCGAGCGGATCTGGCAGCTGGTGATACCCGGCCTCCCCGATACGTTCGCCCCGTTGCGGACCCCCGACTCCTCGCTGCTGGCCGCTCCGGACAGCAAACCGGCTGACGCCGACGACGTCGACCAGCCGGGCGCCCGGCACCTGGGCTGGCTGGACAACGCGGCGGACGCGCCCTTCGTCGGCCGGACGCACCAGCTTCGCGTGCTCCGGGAGGCCTGGGACCGGGCTCGATCGGGGGTCCGGGTACTCACGCTGATCAGCGGGGAGCCCGGCATCGGCAAAACCACTCTGGCTGCGCAGGTGGCGCGGACGGCACGCGACGACGGTGGGCTCGTGCTCTACGGCCGCTGGGACGAAGAGATTCTCGCGCCCTACCAGGGATACCGGGT
>NZ_CAUVXI010000007.1:0-50151 GCF_963555845.1 Protofrankia sp. Cas8
CGCAGGGACAACGCAACCTGCACCAGCTGCCCCTCGACGCGGACGTAACGGACGGTCACGTTAAGATCACGTTCACACTGGGAACCTGCGAACGTGAGTCGACGCTCGGGCTGACCGGTCACCCGTGGCAGGTTGCGGCTCACCCGTGAGCACTCCCACCAGTCATTGCCCCGCTCGTCCAGCAACGGCAGGACGTCGGTGAGATGACCTCCCACAGCGGCGGTCGCCGCGACACCGGTGATCTTGACGGCCGCGGCGTTGAACACCTGCACCCGCCCGTCCGCGTCCACCATCACGATCCCGTCCGGGAGATCGTCCCAGGACACCGGTGGCACGGTGGGTGCCTCGTGGTACGGCGTCCCATCCGCCCGCGGCCCGGGACCGGGCAGTAGCTCCCCGTCCGCCGGTGGATTGCGAGCTTGGTCGGGAGCCGACGTGACCGTGTGTGTCACAGCCGTCCACCTCCCCCGGCGCCTGGAGCCCCGGACCCGGACCTCGCCTGCGCGCGCGCTGACGCGTACAGGCAGATCGCCGTCGCCACCGCAAGATTCAGCGACTCGGCCTGACCGTACACCGGCACCCGAAGTACCGCGTCCGCGGACACCACGCCGGCACGGGGGAGACCGTGTGCCTCGTTACCGAACAGCCACGCTGTGGGCACGTCGAGCTCCCCCGCGTCCGCCGCGGCGTCGAGATCCCGCGGCGCGAGCGGGCTCGTCGCCACGATGCGGCAGCCGTGGTCCCGCAGCTGGCGGATCGCGTCGTCGAGATCGATGTCGGTCACCACCGGTAGGTGAAAGATGCTGCCCGCGGACGCTCGGACAGCCTTGCCCCCGAACGGGTCCACCGACGACCCGGCGAACACCACCGCGTCCGCGCCCGCGGCGTCCGCGGATCTGATGATCGTCCCCGCATTGCCCGGATCGCGAGTGTCGAGGCAGATCGCCACCAGCCGGGGTTGGTCGAGGTCTGCGACCCGGTGGCGCGGGCAGTCAGCCAGCCCGACCACACCTTGAGGCGTCACTGTCTCGGACAGTGACGCCACTGCGTCATCCGATATGACCCGCACCGGTATCCCCGCTCCGTCTACAAGGGCCGCGTACCTGCTCATCGCCGACGAACCAACGAAGATCTCGTGCAGTGCCCCGACCGCAAGCCCCGCTGTGACCGCCTGGGGCCCCTCGACCAGAAACTGACCGCGCACGCGACGGGTCGCCGGACGGCGCAGGCGCCGCGCGTCGAGAACCCGCGACGAGCGCGGGCCAGCCGGGTCCGGGACCACCAGCATGAATTCGGATACGGGTACCGTCCGACGCGATCGATCAGGCCGCCGACGTCTCCGACGCGCGGACCGGCGGCACCGTCGGCAGGGCGGCACGCGCGACCTGGACGAGCGCGGTGAACGCGGCCGGGTCCGTCACCGCGAGATCGGCGAGGATCTTGCGGTCAACGTCCACCTCGGCCAGCCGCAGCCCCTGGACGAACCGGTTGTAGGTCATCCCGTTCGCCCGCGCGGCGGCGTTGATCCTGGCTATCCACAGCTGCCGGAAGTCGCCCTTGCGAGCTCGCCGGTCGCGGTAGGAGTAGGCCATCGAGTGCAGGACCTGCTCCTTGGCCTTGCGGTACAGCCTTGAGCGCTGCCCCCGGTACCCGCTGGACTGCTCCAGCACCGTCCGGCGTTTCTTCTGGGCGTTGACCGCCCGCTTGACCCTTGCCATGAGGGGGGAACTCTCCTTCAGTCGTGACTGGCGGCACCGCGTTGCACCGCTCCCAACCCATGGGAGCGGTTCGGGGGCGAGCGGTGGTCAGCGCGCCAGCAGCTTCTTGATGCGTCCTTCGTCCGCCGGGCTGAGCGTCACCTCGTTGTACAGCCGCCGGGTACGCCGGCTGGACTTGTGTTCCAACAGGTGGTTGCGGTTGGTCCGGCGGCGCATCACCTTGCCTGTTCCGGTGATTCTGAACCGCTTGGACGCGCCGGTGTGGGTCTTCATCTTGGGCATCTGGAGATCCTGCAATCAGTGGTGGTCGTCAACGGCATGCTGGTCAGACCAGTCCGGCCGGCTCAGGCGCTCGCTGAGGTCGGGACCCCTTGTGCGGTGCCATCACCATGGTCATGTTCCGGCCGTCCTGCTTGGGCTGAGCCTCGACGTAACCGAGCTCCGCAACATCGGTCGACAAGCGTTGCAGGAGCCGGATGCCGAGCTCGGGTCGGGACTGTTCCCGCCCGCGGAACATAATCGTTATCTTGACTTTGTCGCCGGCCCGCAGGAACCGGACCACGTGACCCTTCTTGGTCTCGTAGTCGTGCGGATCGATCTTCGGCCGAAGCTTCATTTCCTTGATTACCGTCTGGACCTGGTTCTTACGAGCCTCACGACGCTTCTGGTCGGACTCGTACTTGAACTTCCCATAGTCCATGAGCTTGCAGACCGGCGGACGGGCCGTCGGAGCGACCTCAACCAGGTCGAGATCGGCCTCCTGGGCCAGCCGCATAGCCTCGGCAATGGCCACAATGCCGATCTGCTCGCCTTCGGGCCCAACCAGGCGCACCTCGGGCACCCTGATCCGGTCGTTAATACGTGACTCTGCGCTGATGTGGTTCCCTCCGTGGACTCGACGCGCGGGCATGACCTGCCGCTGCGGAGCCCTGCACCCAGCCAGACTGGGCACCCGGCCGATACGCCGTCACACAACGGCTCGGCCGACCGGCGACCCGGCCGCCGAAGTTGCGACGTCGGGTGGGAGGCAAGCCTCCGCTTGGCCTTGTCACCACTGGAAGGAATCGCTACGAGACTCCGGCCCGGGTGACAAGCGGTCGACCAACAGCCTAGCAGTAGTGGGCCGGATGCGACGATCAGTTGACCGTGGGATATGGAGTCCCTGCCGAGCGGGCCCAACGGCCCGCAAGGGGTACTTCATCCGAAAACGGTCAATCCACCACGCGCGCATCGACCGATATCCACCGGACAGGCATTAGAGCGCGGCGATCCGCTCCAACAACTCACCGTCGACGGTAGCCATCGCCGGTCCGGCGATGTCAAGCACGACCGCGCTGTGGCCATCGCGCACGGCCTGGGCACACAGGGCATGACCGGGCACCGCGACCGGCCGGGCCGTCCGGCGCCACCGCGCCAGCGTGTCGACACCGCTGAACGCCGGAATCGCGGTAGCTCCGGAGGGCACCCAGAGGGTCACCAGAACCATCTCGGACGACTTCTCGGCGCCGGTGCCGGCATCACCGGGTGGATCGACATCTGGATCACCGAGTGGATCGCCGGGTGGATCGGCATCTGTCCGTCGGGCCTCGATCGCGACGAACACCCGGGCCCGGACCAGCGCGGTCGCGACCGACTGTTCGTCCCCCGCATCCAGCGCGGCGCGCAACGCACCGTCCGCACCACCGTGATCACCCTGCCCGGATGGCGCCAGCAGCTCCCGCTTCACCGGTCGACCCTATTGCTCCCGGCCCGCCTGTACGCGTGAAGGCGATCAACCGGAGGCTGCGTCCACGGCGGCGGCGAGCTCACCGAAGGCCGCTCTGGTGCGACGACGCAGGCCCAACCAGGTGAACGGAACACCGTCGACCAGCGCCGGATCGAACGGGACGACGACAACGGCCCGCGCGCGATCGGAAAGCCGTGCCAGGCGACGGCGGGCCCGGGCGGACCAGCGGATCGGGACGGTCTCCACGACCGCGACCACCAGCGAGACGCCAGCCCCGCTCCAGGCGACGTCGGCGATCTCGGGGCCGGCGAGGGTCACCAGGACGTCGTCTGCAGCCGAAAGATCAACAAGGTCGGCCCGCGCGGCCACCACGACCGTGTCAACGCGGGAAGACGCAGCCGCGGGCAGCGGCTGGTCCCAGCCTGGAGGTCCGTCGACCAGCACCACCTCGTACCAGACCGCCAACACGTCCTGGGCGCGGCCGGCCTGTTCGGCACACACGTCCACCGCGATGAGCCGGTCGCGGCGGGATGCGGCGAGAGCCATCCCGAGACCGGCCGCGGCCGTGCGTCCAGCGCCACCGCTGAACCCGCCGACATGCACCCGTAAATAATTGATCATGGATGTCGCGGGCTCGGCGCCGTCCACCGGCCCCCGGTCGACGCCGGCCGAACCGTCGGCCGAACCGCCGGCCGCCACCGTCTCCGGGATCTCCGGGATCTCCCCAGCTTCCGGCAGCGCGACATCAGGCCAGGTGAGCTCCGGCGACAGTGTCTCCGGAGAGCTCGCGGGCACCGGATCGGCTGCCGCGATGTCCACGGCCGCGATGTCCACGGCCGGCAGGAAGTGCCCCACGTCCGGGGTCCAGCCAGCAGGGGCCGGTGCCGGCACCAGCGGTCGTGGCTGGTCCGCTCGTGGCTGGTCCAGCCGGGCCGGCGTCACGAGCGGACCCGGAGCGCGTGTGCCGATCCGTGACCGGCCAGGTCGCCGACTCACGGTCGCCTCGCGGTCGTCGTCCTCGCCCGGCATGCGCAGACCGAGCAGGGACACGGGCCGCGCGTCACCGACATCCGCCGCAAACACCGCGCCGGGTCGCAGCTGGGGACCATCACCGGGGCTCTGAACCGCACCGGCTTCCCGCTGTGCACCCGGCAGGTCACCGTTCTCATCCGGATCACGCGCCGTCATTGCGCTCACCACCGCCTCCCGTCCCCACGGGGACCCCGCCACGTGCGACCGGGGTCTACCGCCGGAACATGGTGGCCACCTGATTGATCAGGGCCTCCGGCGGCGCGGCGCGACCCGGGGACTGCGGCCTGCGGGCGCGCGATCTGACGATCGTCGCGCACCCTTTGGCCCTCTGGTGGTACACGGTATGCGGTAGCCATTACGGACAAGAGTCCCCGTCACCGGGCCGAGTTACAAGGTTGACCTGAATCGGCCAGCCGGACGCCTTCGGCCAGGGCGACGCCTATGGATGCCGCAACTCCCGCAGGACGTTCGCGGTCATCAGCGCGGCGAAAGCGGCTTCGCGTCCCTTGTCCTCGCCAGACGAGGGCAGCCCGGCGCGATCCCGCGCCTGCTCGACCGTGTCACAGGTCAGGACGCCAAACCCGACCGGCACACCGGTATCGAGAGCCACCCGGGTGAGCCCGGCGGTCACCGACTGGCAGACGTAATCGAAGTGCGGGGTGCCGCCGCGGATCACCACTCCCAACGCCACCACCGCGTCATGGTCGGCGGCGAGCGCCGCGGCGACGACGGGGAGTTCCACCGCACCGGGCACCCGGACCACCGCCGGCGAGGCGACGCCGGCGTCCTTGGCGGCCCGCAATGCCCCGTCCAACAGGGCATCGGTGATCTCGCTGTGCCACCGGGCCGCCACCACGGCCAGCCGCAGACCGGCGCCGTCGGGGATGGACCCAGCCGGCGAGCCCGTGCCGCTCACGCCGACTCCCCCTGACACGCGTCCACCATCAGTGCTGCCAGGACTGCGGCCTCCGGGCGCGCGATCTGACGATCGTCGCGCGCCCTTTGGCCCTCCAGCAGGTCGGTGTCCACGGGTCCGTTCGCCGGGACACGATGACGCGGCACATCGGCACGGGCACCCACCGCCGTCGGCAGACCCGGCAGACCCGGCAGATCGTGCCCCATCCGGTCCCTCTTGGTCGTGAGGTAGCCCAGGTTCTCGGGAGTGAAGGTCACCGGGAGTCCCACCCGCTCGACGATCTCCAGACCGTAGCCCTCAAGCCCGGCCCTTTTGGTCGGATTGTTGGACAGCAGGCGCATCGCCCGGACACCGAGGTCGACCAGGATCTGGGCGCCCGTGCCGTAGTCACGGGCGTCGGCGGGTAGGCCGAGAGCGAGGTTGGCGTCCACGGTGTCGTGCCCGCCATCCTGCAGCTCGTAGGCACGAAGCTTCTGGCCCAGGCCGATACCACGGCCTTCGTGGCCCCGCATATAGAGCACCACCCCCCTGTCCTCAAGGGATATCGCGCGCAGCGCGGCGTCGAGCTGAGTCCCGCAGTCGCAGCGCCGTGAGCCGAAGACGTCACCGGTGAGGCACTCGCTGTGCACCCGCACCAGCACATCGCGGCCGTCGGAGATGTCGCCCCTGACCAGGGCCAGGTGCTCGGTGCCGTCGATGATGCTGCGATAGCACAGGGCCCGGAACTCCCCGTGCCGGGTCGGGATGGTCGCCTCGGCGACCCGCTCGACATGCCGTTCGCTGCGGCGCCGGTATGCCACCAGATCCGCGATCGAGATCGTCAACAGCCCGTGTTCGGCGGCGAACCGCATCAGTTCCGGCAACCGGGCCATGGTCCCGTCGTCGTTGACGATCTCACAGATAACCCCGGCCGGACGCAGCCCCGCCAGCCGGGCCAGATCCACCGCCGCCTCGGTGTGGCCGGGGCGGCGCAGCACCCCACCGGCCTTCGCCCGCAACGGGAAGACGTGGCCGGGCCTGGTGATGTCGGCGGCGGTGGTCCCAGGATCGGCCAGCAGTCCGATCGTGTGTGCCCGGTCAGCGGCTGAAATGCCGGTCGTCACCCCGTCACGGGCGTCGACGGAGACGGTGAACGCCGTGCCCATCCGGTCGGTGTTGTGGGGGACCATCTGATCGAGAGTCAGCCGATCGAGGTCGGCGCCGGCCATCGGCACGCAGATCACACCGGAGGTGTAGCGGATCGTGAACGCCAACAGCTCCGGCGTGGCCAGCTCGGCCGCAAAGATCAGGTCGCCTTCGTTCTCGCGGTCGGCGTCGTCGACGACGATGACAGGCCGGCCGGCCGCGATCTGGGCTACCGCGTCGTCAATGCAGGCCAGGCGGGTGTCGCCGGCTGTCTGGGGTCCGGTCATGACGGTTGTCCGTTCCCGCTCGGAATCGTGGGGGTGAGGGTGGCGGTGGGGCTCACGAGGCGACCCGCGCCGGTCGTGTCACCGGCGGCGATGAGTTTCTCGACGTACTTCGCCAGGACGTCGACCTCGAGGTTGACCCGGTCCCCCACCGCGCGACGGCCAAGGGTGGTCATCCGCAGCGTCGTCGGAATCAGGCTCACGGTGAACGAGGCCGGGGATGATCCTGACGGTGACGCCGTCGCCGCGGTCACGTCCACCACCGTCAGGCTGACGCCATCCACGGTGATGGACCCCTTCTCGACGAGGTAGCGGTCCAGGCCCGGCGGCAGGCTGATACGCACGACCTCCCAATGGGTCTCCCGCCGTCGATCGACCACCACGCCGACGCCGTCGACATGCCCCTGCACGAAATGGCCGCCGAGGCGGTCGGCCAGGCGCACGGCGCGTTCCAGGTTGACGGGGTCCCCGACGGACAGACCGGCGAAAGCCGAACGGTCCAGGGTCTCCTGCATGACGTCGGCGACGAACGCCCGCCCACCATCACGGGAAGACCAACTGGTGACGGTCAGGCAGACCCCGTTGACGGCAATGGACGCGCCCTCGCTGACGTCGGCAAGGACGGTGGAGGCGCTGACGACGAGTCGAGCCGAGGCGGGAAGCGGCTCGACCGCCGCGACGACACCGAGTTCCTCGACGATTCCGGTGAACATTACTGACGTGCCCCCTTGTCTCGGCACCACGTCCGAGACAGGGGTGAGCACGCGGGACGCCACCGGCACATGGGCGCCGGACGGACCGTGCGCGACGGTGAAGACCGCCGGACGGCACACGCCCGCGCGCGTCCTCCCATCCGGACTTTCACCGTCGGTCCCGGAATTTCACCGGGTCCACCGGCCGCTGGCTGCGGACGGGTCGCGGACTGTCACCGCCGGCTCGGAGTTTCACCGACCCCGGAGCGCGCGTGCTACTGCAACTACCTGTCTGAGTCTTGCACATGAAAGCCGCATGGGCACGAGAAAGCCCGGCCTGCGCCGCTGGATGAGCGCGGTGCCACCACTGCCCGCAGAAATGCCAACCTGCTCAGGGTCACCGACCATCGACAGGGCGGTCAGGGCGTCGGCACGCCAGGTGCGACCAGCCGCGGCGAGGCGCGCAGCGCCTGCGCACGCAGCGACTCGACCGCCGCCGCCGGGTCAGCCGCACCGTAGACAGCGGTGCCGGCGACGAAGACGTCGACCCCGGCATCGGCGGCCCGCTCGATGGTGTCGGCGTTGACCCCACCGTCGATCTGCAGCCACAGATCGAGGCCGCGGTCGTCCAACAGCCGCCGTGCCGCTGAGATCTTCGGCAGGACCTCGTCCATGAACCGCTGCCCACCGAACCCCGGCTCGATGGTCATCAGCAGGAGCAGGTCGAACCGGTGCAGGTCATCGAGGTAACGCTCGACGGGAGTGGCCGGCTTCACCCCCAGGCCGGTACGGGCGCCGGCCGCCCGGATGGCAGCGGTGGTCCGGGGCAGGTCGGTGACGGCCTCGGCGTGGATCGTGACGTTGGCCGCGCCCCGCTCGGCGTAGCCGGCGGCCCAGCGGTCCGGATCCTCGATCATCAGATGGCAGTCGAGGGGCGTCGAGGTGACCGTGCGCAACGCGGTCACCGTGTCCGGCGCGAGGGCGAGGTTGGGGACGAAGTGGTAGTCCATGATGTCGACGTGCAGCCAGTCGGCGTGTCCCTCGACCGCCAGCGCCGCTTGCGTGATCCGCCCGAAGTCGGCGGCAAGCAAGCTCGGGTAGATCTGCGCTGTGGCCACACCTACGAGCGTATCGACGTCCGGCGATGCGACAGCGGAAGCGTAGGTGGTTTCGGCCACCCCGATGACGATTTCCACCTACCGCATCCGCCGACCGTAGTCAGGTGTTAGGTGGTTTCGGTCACCCCGATGACGATTTCCACCTACCGTAGTCAGCTTTCGTGACTCACGGGCCGCCGCGGCGCAGGAGGGCGAGGAACATCGCGTCGGTGCCGTGCCGGTGCGGCCACAGCTGCACGAACGGGCCGTCGCCGAGGCCGTCCACGTCTGGTAGGTAGGCCCGGGCGTCCAGAACGGACACGTCGGTGCGCTGCCCGACCACGTCCGTCACGACGTCGGTGGTCTCCGCCGGGTGCGGCGAACAGGTGACATACGCAACGACACCACCGGGACGCACCAGGTCGAGGGCCCCGGCCACCAACTGCCGCTGCAGGCGGGACAACACCACGACATCGGACGGCGTGCGACGCCAGCGCGCCTCAGGCCGACGCCGCAGCGCCCCGAGGCCGGTGCAGGGGACATCGGCCAGCACCCGGTCGACACTGCCCGGCCGCAGCGGTGAGACACGGCCGTCCGCCTGCACCACCGTCACGTTCGACCGGCCGGCCACCGCCTGGCTCACCAGCCTGGCACGGGTAGCCCGCGGTTCCAGCGCGATCAGCCGGGTCCCGGGCAGCAGGCCGGCGAGAAGGGCGGTCTTTCCGCCAGGGCCGGCGCACAGATCGACGCTCACCCCGACATCCGTCCCCACCGTCACCACCCGCGACAGCGCCGCCACGACCAGCTGACTGCCCTCGTCCTGTACGGCGGCCCGGCCGTCGGAGACCTCGGCGAGCCGTCCCGGATCACCACCGGCGAGACGGACCGCGTACGGCGACCACCGGCCGGGCTGCGCCTCCAGCCCTGCGCCCCGGACCGCGTCCATCAGCGCCTCGGAGCCGATCAGACCTGGTCGCGCGACCAGGTGCGTGGTGGGACGTTGGTCATCGGCCTCCAGCGCCGAGCGGGTCTGCGCCAGGTCACCGCCCAGCGCCGCGGCGAACGCCTCGACCACCCAACGCGGGTGGGCGGTGACCATCGAGAGATGGCCGATCGGGTCGTCGTCGTAGCGGGGAGCGGCGAGCAGGACCGCAAGGTCACCACCGGTCTCCTCCACCCGCGACGCGACCCGGCGCAGGACCGCGTTGGCGAACCGGACCGGCCGCTCACCGCTGGTGTGGCGAACCAGGTCGACCGTTGAGGCGACCGCCGCGCGGGTCGGCACCCTGGTGTACAGCAACTGGTAGACGCCGAGCCGCAGGGCATCGCGCACCTTCGGGTCCACAGCGTCCACCGGCCGGCTGGCAACCGTCCCGAGCAGGACGTCGAGGATGCCCATGGCACGCAGCGTCCCGTAGGTCAGCTCGGTGGCGAATCCTCGATCTCGGGCCGGGAGCCGGCGCTGTGCCATCAGGGCTGCCAGCAGCAGGTTGGCGTATGCGCCACGCTCGTCGACCGCTCGCAGTACCTCCCAGGCGAGCAGCCGCGCGGGATCGGCTGGGACAGCCCGCGGCGAGCGTGCCGGCGCCGGTGCCGGTGCCGGCGCGGCCCGGCCCGACGCGGTGCGGCCCGACCCCGACGCGGTGCGGCCCGACCCCGACGCGGTGCGGCCCGACCCCGACGCGGTGCGGCCCGACCCGCCGGATCCGGCGGTGGTAGCCCGGTTCACGCGAACCGTTCGCCGTCGGTCAACCGGGCCCCACGTGCCCAGGCACCGGCGGTCATGGACGGGCGCCCCTCGGGACGCACATCCCCCAGCAGGACGACGCCACCACCGGTTGCAACGGCGATCTCGCTGTCGCCGGCGCGCACGACGATCCGTCCGGGCTCGAATGCCTGGACCTGGACCTGCGCCGGGGCCGGGGCCGGGGCCGGGGCCGGGGCCGGGGCCGGGGCCGGGGCCGGGGCCGGGGCCGGGGCCGGGGCCGGGGCCATCTGGTCGTCCGACGTGGACAGCGGACGCACCGGGCCGAGCTTGATCCGATGATCGCGGAACGTCGTCCAGGCACCGGGTGCCGGCGTGGCCGCCCGGACCAGCCGGTCGACGTGCAAGGCCGGCGCGGACCAGTCGATGCGCACATCTGCCACGGTCAGCTTGCGCGCGATCGACACGCCCTCGCCCGGTTGCGGTCGGGCGTGTACGGACGCGTCGTCGATGCCGTCCAACACCCCCGTGAGCAGCCGGGCGCCGGCGGCGGCCAGCCGCTCCAGGAGGTCACCGGCGGTGTCATGGGCGCCGATGGTCTCGGTGAGGGTCCCGTACACCGGACCGGTGTCAAGGTCCTCCTCGATCTGGAAGACCGACGCCCCGGTCACCTCGTCCCCGGCGAGCAGGGCGTGCTGCACCGGGGCGGCACCGCGCCACGCTGGCAGCAGTGAGAAATGCAGGTTGATCCAGCCATGCTTGGGGATGTCGAGGGCGGCCCGCGGGAGCAGCGCCCCATAGGCCACCACCGGACAGCACTCCGGCGCGATGTCGGCGAGGCGTGCAAGGAAGGCGGGGTCGCGCGGGCGCTCGGGCGTCAGCACATCCACCGCGGCCTCCTGCGCGAGCGCCCGGACCGGCGAATGGGCGACCTTTCGACCGCGACCGACCGGCCGGTCAGGACGCGTCACCACGGCGACCACCTCGTGCCGAGGCGAATCGAGCAGGGCGCGCAGGCTCGGCAGCGCGGCGGCCGGCGTACCGGCGAACACCAACCGCATCAGCGGGCGCGCCCGAACAGCGGATGCGGCGAGGCCTTGACCACCGGCGGGGCCTGGCCGGCCCACTCCGCCTCACGGATGGCTTTCATCGCCGCCTTCTTTGTGATCCGGTCCAGTCGGTCGATGAACAGCACCCCGTCCAGATGATCGGTCTCGTGTTGGACGCAGCGTGACATCAGGCCGCTGCCCTCGATCACGACAGGATCACCGTGGACGTTCTGGCCGACGGCCAGCACCCGGTCCGGTCGTTTCAGCTCGAACGCGATGCCGGGTAGGGAGAGGCAACCCTCCTCACCGTCCATCATCTCCTCGCTGAACGGCCCCAGCACGGGGTTGACCAGGTGCCCAACTTCACCGTCCACGTCAAAGGTGAACACCCGCAGTGAGACACCGAGCTGCGGCGCGGCCAGCCCGACCCCCTCCGCCTCGTGCATCGTGTCGGTGAGGTCTGCGACGAGCCGGCGAAGCTCCTTGTCAAAAGTGGTGACCGGATCGGCCACCGTTCGCAGCACCGGATCTCCCAGCAGTCGGATCTCCCGCACCGTCACTGTCGCACCCCTTCCGGCTACACATGTCGAGAGCGGGGGCCGTGCCGCCACACCCATGAAGAGAATCCATGCTACGGGCTGTCGCCGCAGCACCGAAGCCGCGAGCACGAACGCACGATGGCGGAAACACCATGGTCGCGCGCATCACAATGGTCGCACGCGTCCGGGCCGACCCGGATGCGGCGCCCGTCACAACAGGGTGATCGGGTCGAGTATGACCCGTACCGGCGCGGACCGACGGGCGTCGAGCACTCCGCGCGCGGCCTTGAGGGCAACGGCCAGCTGCTGGCCACGGGCCCTGGGGACCCGCACCAGGACACGCTCTCGCCGCTCCTCGCCGGCAGCGGGCTGCCCGGCCCCGGACTGCCCGGCGCCGGCCCGCCCGGCTGGCCTGCCCACCTCATCTAGCGGGCCACCGGCGATGCGATCGTGGTTCGGTGGCATCGCCGGCGGCCGAAGTCCCCAGGTCTCCAGGGGAACCGGACCGAGGACATCGGCGCCGGCCGGGAGCTCCGCGGCTGCGATCAGTTCGGCGACCGGACCGGCAGCGCCCTCGACGGCGGCGATCCGGGTCGCCGGCGGAAAGCCGAGGGCTGCGCGCTCGTCCTGCTCACGACGGATGAACCAGCCCGGGTCCCACCGGGTCAGCGCCTGCACCACCGCCAGACCGACATCGGCGGTGACGACGATCCGGCCGCCGTCGGAGGCGGGCCGTGCCAGTGCCGCTGCTGCGCACCAGCGTCGCAGGGTCTCCTCGGCGGCCCGCAGGTCCGCGCGGCCGAGCAACGCCCAGGTGTCGAGCAACAGGACCGCGCCGTACCCGCCGTCGGCGAGCGGCTCGGCGCCTGGAGTGGCGACCACGAGTGCGGGCGTGGCCGGGACGCTCGCCAGCACGCCGTCCCGGCCCGACGTGCGGACGGCGACGCCCGGGAACGCGCGCCCGAGCTCCTCGGCCGTCCGCCGGTCACCGACGACAGTTGCCCGCAACCGGGTGTCGCCACAGGACGGACACCGCCACCCGGCGGCCCCCGTCGGCGGTCGGCTGGAGAGGTCGAGCGCGGGGCGGCCGCACCAGTTGCAGGTGGGCGGCCCGGTGCCGCTCGGACGCCCGAGCGAACCCTGGCAGTGGCCGCATCGGGCCGGGCGACGACAGCCGGTGCAGGCCAGCGAAAGCTGGTACCCGCGCCGCGGCACCTGGACGAGCACCGGCGTGCCGGCGGCCAGCGCGTCGTGGGCCGCCCGCCAGGCAAGGGACGGCAGCCGCGCAGCCCGTGCCGCCGGATCCCTGGCCGCTTCGAAATCCGAACCGGTGGCCTCCACCCGGGCGGCGGCGGCCCGTACCACCGACCGCGGCGGGGCCAGCACGCCGGCCCAGCCGACCCGCACCAGGGCCTGCGCGTCGGCCGACGGCGACCACCCTCCGATGATCAGACCCGAACGCTGCTGCCGGGACCGCAACACGGCGACGTCGCGGGTGTGCGGGTAGGGCGAGCGCGGTTCGGCGTGCAGATCGTCCCCGTCGTCCCAGACGATGATCAGGCCGAGGTCGCGGACCGGCGCGAACACGGCCGCGCGGGTGCCCACCACCACCCGCGCGGTCCCGCGGCTGACGGCCAGGAATCGGCGGTACCGTTCGGCCGGGCCGAGGTCGGCGCGCAGCGCGACACAGCCGGCCACGCCGGGGACATCCCGCATCGCGGTCACGACGCGGTCGATGTCACGGTGATCGGGCACGACGACCAGGGCACCCCGGTCGGATCGGACTGTGGCGGCCACGGCCGCGGTCACCATCGCCGGCCAGGACGGCCCGGGAAGGGCCCACCACACCGCTCGGGGGCTGCCGCCGGTGGCCAGGTCGCCCAGCAGCCGTTCGCCCTGGGGGTACTGCGACCAGGCGCCAGCTGGCGGGTCGGCGGCTGGCGGGTCGGCGGCTGGCGGGTCGGCGGCTGGCGGGTCGGCGGCTGGCGGGTCGGCGGCTGGCGGGTCGGCGGCTGGCGGCGGTTCTTTTTCCACCCGGGCGTGCCGGGGCGGGACGGCGAGGCGGAGCACGTCGGTGAGGGTTCCGGCGTAGCGGTCGGCGACCGCCCGGGCCAGCTCCGCGATCTCGGGCGCGAGGATCGGCTCCGGTGACACCACGCGGGTCAGGAACGCGAGCGTGCCGGTGTGGTCCGACCGCTCGCACCGGCTCAGGATGAACCCGTCGACGAGCCGACCGGCGAAGCGGACCCGGACCCGTGCGCCGGGAACGGCGGCCTGCGCCCACTGCGCCGGCACCAGGTAGTCAAACAGTCGATCCAGGTGGGCGGGTGAGACGTCCACCGCGACCCTGGCGACCGGCAGGTCGCCAGCCGGTTCCGGCGCGCCCAGGCCGGTGGACCGCGCCGGGCGCCGAGCCGACCCGGCCCTCGTCGGTGGGCGGGATGCGCCGCCCGGCGCATCCCGCCCGGCGCAGGGGTCAGACCGTTCGGGCATACCTCGTTTAGTACCAGGTGCATCCGACAGGCCCGGCCGCGCACCGGACCACGGCGCTGACCACGGCGCTGACCACGGACCCAGCCACCGACCTGACCGCGGCCCGCACTACCCGCGGACGGCGGTCGCCAGGAGATCTGCGCGCGAGGTCGACTCCCAGGTGAAGTCGAGCTCTGGGCGGCCGAAGTGACCGTACGCGGCGGTCTGGGTGTAGATGGGCCGCAGCAGATCCAGATCCCGGATGATCGCAGCCGGCCGGAGGTCGAAGACGGAGGTCACGGCATCCTGGATCTGCTCGTCGGGCACTGTGCCGGTGCCGAAGGTCTCGACGAACAGTCCGACCGGCTGCGCCTTGCCGATGGCGTAGGCCACCTGGACCTCGCAGCGGCGGGCGAGCCCGGCGGCGACGACGTTCTTGGCGACCCAGCGCATCGCGTACGCGGCCGAGCGGTCGACCTTGGACGGGTCCTTGCCGGAGAAGGCGCCACCGCCGTGCCGGGCCATCCCGCCGTAGGTGTCCACGATGATCTTGCGTCCGGTGAGACCGGCGTCTCCCATCGGGCCGCCCACCTCGAACCTGCCGGTCGGGTTCACCAGCAGTCGGTACCCGTCGGTGGCGATCTCAAGTGCGGCCAGCTCCGGGGTGACGACGTATTCGGCGACGTCCGGCGCGAGCAGGGTGTCAAGGTCGATGTCGGCCGCGTGCTGGGTGGACACGACCACGGTGTCCAGCCGAACCGGCCGACCGGCCGAGTACTCGATCGTGACCTGGGTCTTGCCGTCCGGACGCAGGTAGCCGACCTTACCGTCCTTGCGCACGGCGGCCAGGCTGCGGGCGAGCCGGTGCGCCAGAGCGATCGGCAACGGCATCAGCTCGGGCGTCTCGTCACAGGCGAAGCCGAACATCAGCCCTTGGTCGCCGGCGCCCTGCTTGTCCAGCTCGTCGTCGCTGGATCCGCCGACGCGGGTCTCGTGGGCGCTGTCGACACCCTGGGCGATATCGGGCGACTGCGAGCCGAGCGACACGCTCACGCCACAGGACGCGCCGTCAAAGCCCTTCTTGGACGAGTCGTAACCGATCTCCAGAACACGCTCCCGGACGACGGCGGCGATGTCCACATAGGTGTCCGTGGTGACCTCACCGGCGACGTGGACCTGACCAGTGGTGATCAGAGTCTCGACCGCGACCCGGCTGTGTGGGTCATCCTTGATCATTGCATCGAGGATGGAGTCGCTGATCTGATCAGCGATCTTGTCCGGATGCCCCTCGGTAACGGACTCGGACGTAAACAGGCGCGTCGCCACGTTCTGACCCCCTGGGAGATCCAGTCGATTCCGGCGCAGTCTACCGACCGACACCGTCGGCAACAGCGATAACGGTGCCATCGAGTGGCGGGAGCCGGCTGACCACCAAGTCGAGCACGCGGTGCGCAAGAAGATCCTTGCTGGTCCGTTCGATCACCGTCTCGGTGCCGTCCGAGCCGAGCACCACGGCGGCGTTGTCCTCGACCTCGAAACCGAGGCCGTCACCGACCTGGTTGACGACGAGCAGGTCCGCTCCCTTGCGGGCGAGCTTCTCCCGGCCGAGGTCGAGCAGGTCGACCCCTGGCGCGCCGGTCTCCGCGGCAAATCCGACGAGCACCTGACCGGGCCGGCGGGCGGCGACCAGCTCGGTCAGCACGTCCGGATTACGGACCAGGGCGACGGGCTCGGGGTCACCGTCCGATTTCTTGATCTTATGGCTCGCCCGGTTGACAGGCCGGAAGTCCGCGACCGCCGCCGCCATGACGACCACGGCGGCCGCGGGCGCCTCCGCGTGCACGGCGGCCCGCAGCTGTGCGGTGGACACCACGCGGACGGTACGGGCTCCCGCGACCTGCGCCAGGGCCACGTTGGCCGCCACGACGACGACCTGCGCTCCCCGGGCGAGCGCCGCCCTGGCCAGCGCGTAGCCCTGCCGGCCGCTGGAGGAGTTGCCGAGGAAACGGACCGGATCCAGATGTTCGCGGGTACCACCGGCGCTGATCACGACCGTGCGCCCGGCCAGGTCCGGTGCGAGCCCGTTGCGGGTCAGCACCGCCCGGGCCACCAACGCGATCTCCGTTGGTTCCGGGAGTCGGCCGGCCCCGGAGTCCGCACCGGTCAGCCGGCCCACCGCCGGATCGATGACCACAGCGCCCCGGGCCCGCAGCGTCTCCACATTGGCCCGGGTCGCCGGGTGCTCCCACATCTCGGTGTGCATCGCCGGCGCGAACACGACCGGACAGCGCGCCGTGAGCAGGGTGGCGGTCAGCAGGTCGTCGCAGCGTCCGGTCGCAGCGCGTGCGAGGAGGTCCGCCGTGGCCGGGACGACCAGGACGAGGTCGGCCTCGCGCCCCAGCCGTACGTGTGCCACCTGCGCGGCGTCGGTCCACACCTCGGTTGACACCGGATGGCCCGACAACGCGGCCCAGGTCGGCTCACCGACGAACCGCAACGCCGCGTCCGTCGGCACGACCCGTACGTCATGCCCGGTCTCGGTCAGCTGACGAAGCACCTCGACCGCCTTGTAGGCCGCGATCCCGCCGGCCACGCCCAGCACGATGCGGGGGCGTCGCGGACTCGCGCACGATCCGACCGGTTCGCCCGTCATCCCGACAGCACGATCACGACAGCGGACCCGGCCACAGCGGGCGATGCCCGGTCAGGAGACCGGTGGCAGCGGCTCGATGACGGTCTCATGCGTCAGCAGGCCGGCGTTGATCTCACGCAATGCGATCGACAGCGGCTTCTCCTGCGCGCTGGCCGTCTCCACCAGCGGTCCGACGTACTCCAGCAGGCCCTCGCCCAGCTGCGAGTAGTAGGCGTTGATCTGGCGGGCCCGCTTGGCCGCGTAGATCACCAAGCTGTACTTGGAGTCGGTGGCTTCCAGGAGCTCGTCGATCGGCGGGTTGGTGATGCCTTCGGGCTGCGCGACAGTGCCGGACACGGTGTCCTTCCGGAAAACACAGGGGCTGTCAGCTCGTGGTGAGCCGCCAGCATGCTCGGGGTTGGCGGGAGCGGACAGGGAGCGGTTGGATCGTCATGAGCCCCGGTGTAGCGCGAACCCACGATCAACCCGCGAACCCACGATCAACCCACGATCAACCCACGACGCACCACAATATTGCCTCACAACAATATTGCCCTTCAGCGTAGAGCAGGCCCCGGCCTGTCGGCGCGCAGCCCCCCCGGGTCGCCGCCGTCAGCTCATCCCCGTCAGCTCGTCCCCGTCAACGTGTAGCCGTCAACTGGCAGCCATCAGGGACACCAGTCGCGCCGCCGCCGTCGTCACGTCGTCGTTGACCACGACCTCGTCGAACTCCGCTTCGGCGGCGAGCTCGATGCGCGCGCGGTCGAGCCGACGCCTGATCACTTCCGACGGCTCCGTGCCCCGGTCGACCAGCCGGCGGACCAGTTCCTCCCAGGACGGTGGGGCGAGGAAGACGAACCGTGCGCCTGACGTGGTCGAACGCACCTGACGGGCACCCTGCAGCTCGATCTCCAGCAAGCAGGGTACCCCCGCGGCCAGCCGTGCCTCCAACGGCGCACGCGGCGTCCCGTACGCGTGACCCGCGAACATCGCATGCTCCAGAAGTTCACCGGTCTTGACCATCAACGCGAACTCCTCAGCATCGACGAAGCGATACTCCACCCCGTCGGTCTCGCCCGGCCGGGGCGCGCGTGTGGTGCAGCTGACCGAGACCCAGACCTCAGGGTGGCGCCGGCGCACCTCGGCGACGACAGTCCCTTTCCCGACGCCCGACGGACCGGACAGAACGGTGAGCCGCATCAGCACACCCTAGACTCCGTCCCACCGGCGACGGAGCGGCACTTGCGGACGGTTGAACGTCGGCCAAAGGTCATGCGACTCTCACGAACCTCATAGGATCGCGAGACGAACCGATCGGCACGTTTCGCGCTGCCGAAGCCCGGCGGAACCCTGAGCTCCTGTGCGCAGGCAAAGAAACAGTCGGTACGGCGGCCCGACGGCGCGAGGTTCTCGCCATTACCGGGACGCCGCACCAACCCACAACGGCCGAGGATGTGCGGCACACACCTGCCGGACACTGGTGGTGATCAGGATGCCGTGAACTCCTGAACCAGTGCGGCACGCTGTTTGGCACCAAGACCTCGTAGGCGACGGCTGTCGCTGATCGCGAGTCGTTCCATGATCTTCGTGGCGCGGACACGACCGACGCCGGGCAGGGATTCGAGAACAGCGGCCACCTTCATCTTTCCAATGACCTCATCGGTGTCGGCCCTCTCAAGGACGGACGCGAGTGAGACTTCCGCCTTCTTGAGCCGTTCCTTGAGTTCTGCACGCTGCTTACGCGCCAACCCAGCTTTCTCGAGGGCAGCAGCCCTCTGCTCGGGCGTCAGGGGCGGCAGGGGCACGGGTACGCCTCCTTCTTTCGGGTGATCGCGGCGCCGCGCAAACTAGCGAGTAACAGGCGTCTCGGTCCAGTCGGTAGCACGGGTACATCCTCGGACTATTGTCCACAAGACCGTGCCCAGATGTCCGGATGAATCGCGTTGCCCGCGCCTTACTGATTGCTTTCGGTCGCTCGAGGACCTACCGTACCGGGCAGATCGCCTCGAGATGGCCCAATCGGGGCCTGTGTGACGTCACACCAGGTCAGCGGCACAGTGGCGGTGTCAGGTACCGGTCACAAACCGAGCCGCGGCGGCCCCCGGATCGCTCGACGCAATGATCGGACGCCCCACCACCAGAAGGTCGGAACCGGCCCGAAGGGCCGCCGCGGGCGTAGCGGTACGCGCCTGATCGTCGACGTTCGCGCCCGCCGGCCGGACTCCAGGAGTGATAAGTGTCACATCGCTTCCAACCTCAGCGCGCACCGCCGACACTTCGCGCGGGCTGCACACCACGGCCCGCGCACCAGCGGCCACGGCCAGCGCGGCAAGGCGGCGGACCACGTCGGACGGCGACCCGCCAAACCCGCACGAGACGAGCTCGGCACCGCTCAGGGACGTCAGCACGGTGACCGCGGCGATCTCGACATCCGGCGCGGCATCGACCGCTGCCCGCACCATCGCCGCGCCCCCCGCGGCATGCACGGTCACATACCTGGGACCGAGACGGGCCACGGAACGCATCCCCCCGGCCACCGTGTGGGGGATGTCATGCAACTTGAGGTCGAGGAAGAGGCCGATCCTGTCCTGTTCGGCCGAGCCCGGTCCAGGATCGCCCCCGATCGCCTCCCACAGCGCCGTCACGATCCTCGGCCCCTCGCGGTAGAACAGTTCCAATCCGACCTTGACCACGGCGACGTGGGGCGCCACCGCGCGGGCCAGCCGCAGCGCCTGCGGCCCGTCGGGCACGTCCAGCGCGACCGCCACCGGCGGCCGCGACGTCCAAGCGGCCAGCCGCGTCCCCGGCAAGCCCGTCACCCCGTCACCCCGTCACCCCGTCACCCCGTCACCCCGTCAGCGTGTGAGGCCGTCAGCCGGCCAGCCCAGGCGTCGTGGCCGGCGTGACCCGGCCGGTCGACCCCGGTTCGTCCCCGGTGGCATGCACGTCCTGGGCGGTGTGGACGTCCCCGATCGCGTCGGGGGGCTGGGCGTCGGTAGGCGGCGAGTCGGGGGGCGGCGAGTCGGGGGGCTGGGCGTCGGCGAGCTGGGTCCGCCACGGGCCACCGGTGGCACCGGGTACACCGGACCGATCCCGGTCGGCCCAGGCTGCATGCAGGTCCGCGTGGAAGCTCTGCAACGGCATCACGCCGATCTCGCCGCGGACCAGAGCCTCGATCCCCTGCACGCAGGCGGCCGCGCCCTGGATCGTGGTGATGCAGGGCACCCCGATCACCACACACGCCGTCCGGATCTCGTATCCGTCCAGTCGCGGCCCCACCCCGCACGGCGTGTTGATCACCAGGTCGATCTGACCCGATGTGATCATTTCAACACAGTCGATCAGATTGGCGCTCGGCGTCGAGTGCTTTCCGAGCACAACCGCCTTCACTCCGTTACGACGCAGCACTTCCGCGGTTCCCTCGGTGGCATAGATCACGAAGCCGAGATCCGCGAGCCGCTTGATCGGAAAGATCATCGCACGTTTGTCACGGTTGGCCACCGAGACGAACACCCTGCCGTAGGTGGGCAGCGAGGCATACGCCGCCGCCTGCGACTTGGCATAAGCGGTGCCGAAGCCCGCGTCGATGCCCATGACCTCGCCGGTGGACTTCATCTCGGGTCCGAGTATGGTGTCCACCCCGCGCCCGCCGGCGTCCCGGAACCGGCCGAAGGGCAGCACCGCCTCCTTCACGGCGATGTGGGAGTCCATCGGCAGCGTCGCGCCGTCGCCGTGCGGCGGCAGCAGCCCCTCCGCGCGCAGCTGGGTGATGGTCGCGCCGACCATCACCCGGGCCGCGGCCTTTGCCAGCGGCACCGCCGTCGCCTTCGACACGAACGGCACGGTGCGTGATGCCCGCGGGTTGGCCTCCAGGACGTACAGGACGTCGGACTGCAGCGCGTACTGGACGTTGAGCAGACCCCGCACCCCGACCCCCTGCGCGATCAGCCGGGTGGACTCACGGATCCGCTCCAGGTCGGCGCGGCCCAGCGTGATCGGTGGCAGCGCGCAGGCCGAGTCCCCGGAGTGGACCCCCGCCTCCTCGATGTGCTCCATCACGCCACCGAGGTACAGCTCGGTGCCGTCGTAGATGGCGTCTACGTCGATCTCCACGGCGTCGTCGAGGAACCGGTCGACCAGCACCGGATGCTCAGGGGAGATCTCGGTCGCCCGCTCGATGTAGGTCCGCAGCATCTGGTCGTCGTAAACGATCTCCATCCCGCGCCCGCCGAGGACGTAGGACGGCCGTACCAGGACCGGATAGCCGATCCGCTCCGCCACCGTCCGGGCCTCGGCATAGGACGTCGCGACCCCGTGCGGCGGTGAGGGCAGCCCGGCCCGGGCGAGCACCCGCCCGAACAGGCCGCGGTCCTCGGCCATGTGGATCGCGCGCGGGGGCGTCCCGACGATCGGGACGTCGGCGGCGGCGAGCGCCGCCGCGATACCCAGCGGAGTCTGACCGCCAAGCTGAACGATCACCCCGACCAGTGGGCCGGCCCTGCGCTCGGCGTGGACGACCTCCAGGACGTCCTCGACGGTGAGCGGCTCCACATAGAGCCGGTCGGCGGTGTCGTAGTCGGTGGACACCGTCTCCGGGTTACAGTTGATCATGATCGTCTCGTAGCCGGCGGCCGACAGCGCCATCACCGCGTGGCAGCAGGCGTAGTCGAACTCGATGCCCTGTCCGATCCGGTTCGGTCCGCTACCCAGAACAATCACCCGCGGCCGGTCGCCGGCGGCGATCTCAGTCTCGGAATCGTAGGACGAGTAGTGGTAGGGCGTGGCGGATGCGAACTCGGCCGCACAGGTGTCGACCGTCTTGTAGACCGGCCGGATGCCGGCGCGGTGCCGGAACGTGCGGACCACGTCCTCCTTGGTCCCCAGGACCTCGGCGAGCTGCGCGTCGGAGAAACCCGCACGTTTGGCCCGCAGGATCCCCGCCGAGTCGCGGCTGATGGTCGCGGCGATCTCGTTGATGCCGGCGATCTGCTCGACGAACCAGCGATCGATGCCGGTGACCTCGGTGACCCGGGCCGGGTCAGCGCCGGCCCGCAGTGCCTGCTGGACCGTACGCAGCCGCCCGTCATGCGGAATGCGGGCCCGTTCCAGGAGCTCGTCGACATCCCCGGTCCCGCCCGCGAAGGAGAACACCGCGCTGGGCTGCTCGAGGGACCGCAGGGCCTTCTGCAGCGCCTCGGCGAAGCTACGCCCCATGCCCATGGCCTCACCGACCGACTTCATCGTGGTCGTCAGCGTCGGGTCCGCCCCGGGGAACTTCTCGAAGGCGAAGCGGGGCACCTTCACCACCACGTAGTCCAGTGTCGGTTCGAACGCCGCCGGTGTGGTGCGGGTGATGTCGTTGGGGATCTCGTCCAAGGTGTAACCGAGCGCGAGTTTCGCCGATATCTTCGCGATCGGGTATCCGGTGGCCTTCGAGGCCAGGGCCGACGACCGGGACACCCGAGGATTCATCTCGATCACGATGAGCCGCCCGGTGGCCGGGTCCACCGCGAACTGGATGTTGCAGCCACCCGCGTCGACGCCCACCGCGCGCATCACCGCGATGGCCATGTTCCGCATCTGCTGGTACTCGCGGTCGGTCAACGTCATCGCCGGTGCCACCGTCACCGAGTCGCCGGTGTGCACGCCCATCGGGTCGATGTTCTCGATCGAGCAGACCACGACCACGTTGTCGGCGCAGTCACGCATCAGCTCGAGCTCGAACTCCTTCCAGCCGAGGACGGACTCCTCGACGAGCACCTCCGAGGACGGGCTCGCGGCTATGCCGTCCTCGGCCATCCGGCGCAGTTCACCGGCGTCATGCGCGATACCGCTGCCGGCGCCGCCGAGAGTGAAGCTCGGCCGCACCACGACCGGGTACTGGAATTCCTCGGCGGCGTCGAGGCACTGCTGCGGGGTCGTGCAGATGGCGCTGCGGGCGGTCTCACCACCGACCGACGCGACGATGTCCTTGAACGCCTGACGGTCCTCACCGGCACGGATCGCGTCGATGTTCGCACCGATCAGGCGGATGCCGTACCGGTCCAGGACACCGGAGTCGTGCAGCGCGACCGCGGTGTTCAGCGCGGTCTGGCCACCCATCGTCGCGAGCAGCGCATCGGGCCGCTCCCGGTCGATGATTTTGGTGACCATGTCGAGTGTGATCGGTTCGACGTAGGTGGCGTCGGCCAGATCCGGGTCGGTCATGATCGTGGCCGGATTGCTGTTGACCAGCACCACCCGCAGGCCTTCGGCGCGCAGCACCCGGCAGGCCTGGGTGCCGGAGTAGTCGAACTCGCAGGCCTGACCGATGACGATCGGCCCTGATCCGATGACCAGGACACTGCTCAGATCTTCTCGCCGCGGCATCAGCGCATGACCTCCCGTCGCAATCCCTGCGCGTACGCCTGCGCGGGTGTACCCGGCCCGCCGTGCCGCTCACCCGCGTTCACCGGAATGCCGCCATGAGATCGCGGAACCGTTCGAACAGATCGTGCGCGTCGTGGGGGCCGGGAGCCGCCTCAGGATGAAACTGGACGCTGAAGGCGGGTACATCCAGACATGCAAGACCCTCCACCACGCCGTCATTGAGCGCGACATGGCTGACCTCGACCGGCCCGTAGGGCGTCCGGGTGACGCGGTCACGCGGTGCCCGGACGGCAAAACCGTGGTTGTGGCTGGTCACCGCGATCCGGCCGGTCGCGGTGTCGGCGACCGGCTGGTTCACACCGCGGTGGCCGTAGGTCAGCTTGTAGGTGTCAAAGCCCAGCGCCCGGGCCAACACCTGGTTGCCGAAGCAGATCCCGAAGATCGGAATGCCGGCGTCCAGCACCATGCGCACGGCCTCAACCGCGTAGTCCGCGGTCGAGGGATCGCCCGGGCCGTTGGACAGGAACACCCCGTCCGGGGCGAGGTTGAGCAATGCCGCGCCACCGGCGTGGGCCGGCAGGACGTGCGTCTGACAGCCGAGCGCGGACAGCGCCAGCGGCGACGACCGCTTCATGCCCAGATCAAGCGCGGCCACCCTGAACATGGGCACACCGGTCGCGGCCGCCACCACGTACGGCTCCCGCGTGCTGACCTCCGGTGCCAGATCCGCACCGACCATGCGCGGGCTCGCGCGCACCGACTCCAACAGGGTGTCCGCGTCCTGCGCGGCATCGGCGATACCGCACCGCATCACTCCGCGTTCCCGCAGGTGGCGGGTGAGTGCCCGGGTGTCGACGCCGCTGATGCCCACCACGCCGGCGGCCACCAACGCGTCGTCCAAAGTCCGGCGCGAGCGCCAGCTGGAGGCGATCGGGCTCGGGTCGCGAACCACGAAGCCGGCCACATGGATCTTCGATGACTCGTTGTCCTCGTCGTTCATACCGGTGTTGCCGATATGCGGCGCGGTCATGACCACGATCTGGCGATGGTAGGACGGATCGGTCAGCGTTTCCTGGTACCCGGTCATGCCGGTAGCGAAGACGATCTCACCGAACGCCTCCCCCGACGCCCCGAACGCCTCCCCGGCGAAGCTGCGTCCATCCTCCAGCATCAGGCGCACGGCCCGGACACCGGCGGCGGTGTGACCGGTGTCGTCCCACCCGCGCTCCGACGGCAGTTTCAGGGAGCCGGTGTCCGGCTCCGACCCGCCATGCCCCTGGGACCCTTCGTGCCCCTGGGACCCTTCGTCCCGCTCGCTCCCGCCTGCGTTCACCACATCACCGGTTCGCTGCGGCGACCCGCTCTCTGCGTCCCCGTCCTCGTACCTCGGACGCGAACTCCGCTCGCTCCCGCCTGCGTTCACCAGGTGTCCTTCTTCATCTTTCGGACGACCTCCCCCAGCGGGGACGTGAGGGGATCAACCTGAACGGGATTGTGATATCCCGCGCTCTCCGTGCCGGCGCCGGCGCCGGCGGTGCCGGGCTGGGGGCTGTGCGGGTAGGCGGGACCGCCCCGGGACCCGGGAGTGTCACCCGCGCGCGGCGCGCGGGTGACGACCGGTATCGGGCCGGTACCCGCCGGCCGGGGCACACCCGGTGGGGTGGCCGGGCCGAGCACCGGCGGGCTGTTACCCAGCGCGCCGGGCGAGCGGGCCGGTGGCACGCCGCCGGCCGGCGCCGACCCGGGCGGGGTCGGGCGGGACGTCTGGACCGCCTGGCCGGCCGCTCGCGGGCGCAGGCGCGACACCGCCCGGCCCATCGGCCGCGGCCTGGTGATCTCACCGTCAGTGGGTCCCGGCGCCGGCCCGATCAGGCCGTGCACCGCCCGGACCACCTTGGGCTGGCGCGCTCGGTCGTCCCCGCGCAGGCCGGTCTCCAGCTCGTGGGCGCCCAACGACCAGGCCAGGACGATGATGCGCCCGGCGCCCGCGACCTTTCCGGCGTGCGCCCGCTCCAAACGGGCACCGCGGACGGCGTCCCGCGCAATCCAGAACGGCTCGCTGCCGGTGCGGTCCACCTGAATCCCGCCCTCGTAGACGGTCACGTACGCGTCCGCGCGTCCACCGAGCCCGCGGGCTGTGATCCGGTCAAGCCAGTGCCCGGCGTCCACCGTCCCCAGGTAGAGGCCCTTGAGCGGCGCGGCGAGGACGGTGCCGGTCTCGCCGGGAACCGCCGGCAGGTCGGGAAGGTCCTCCTCCTGCCGTTCGGCCCGACGGCGCCAGGTTCGGCGCATCCCGCCGACCGCGGCCACGAACAGCAACAGGCAGCCGAAGGCGAACAGCAGGTGCAGGCCCAAGCGGTCGGGACCGCGTTGCGGCGCCGCCGCGGCGATACCGTCCGCGGCGGCGGCGAGCGAGGCGGTGAAGGTGAGATGGTCGGTCATACGATCTTCCCGTCGAGCACGGTGGGACGCCCCCGCAAGAACGTGGCCTGGACGCGTCCAGGCAGCTTGCGGCCGGCGTAGGGGGTGTTACGACTACGGCTGGCAAATGCGGCGGGATCCACCGTCCAGCGGGCCGCCGGATCGACCAGGACGACGTTCGCCGCGGCTCCCGCGGACAGCACCCCGGCCATGTCCCGCGACCCGTCAGTGCTCCGGGGACTGTGGCCTGCGGGCAGGCCGCCGATCCGAGCCGGGGTTCCCGCCATCCGGTCGGCGAGTCCAGCCCAGTCCAGCAGTCCCGTTTCCACCATGGTCATGATCGCAATCGACAGCGCGGTCTCCAGACCGAGCATCCCGGGACGGGCGGCGGCCCACTCCGTCTCCTTGTCCTGCGGGGCGTGGGGGGCGTGATCGGTCGCGATGCAGTCGATTGTGCCGTCGGCGAGCCCGGCCCGCAGCGCCTCGACGTCGGTGGCGGTCCGCAGCGGTGGATTGACCTTGTACACCGGGTCGTAGGACGTGGCCAGCTCGTCGGTGAGCAGCAGATGGTGCGGGGTGACCTCGGCCGTGACCCGCCAGCCCTTGGATTTCGCCCAACGCAGGATCTCCACCGAGCCCGCGGTCGAGACGTGACAGACATGCAGCCGCGAGCCGACATGGCCGGCCAGCAGCGCATCCCGGGCGATGACCGCCTCCTCGGCCGCGGCCGGCCACCCGGGCAGACCGAGCCGCGCAGACACCGCGCCCTCGTTCATCTGCGCGCCCTCGGTCAGCCGGGGCTCCTGAGCGTGCTGGGCGATCACCCCGTCAAATGCCTTGACATACTCCAGCGCCCGGCGCATCAGCACCGCGTCGGACACGCAGTTGCCGTCGTCGGAGAACACCCGCACGGCCGCCGCCGACGAGGCCATCGCGCCCAGTTCGGCGAGCCGGGCACCGCGCAGCCCCTCGGTGACCGCGCCGACCGGGCAGACGTCACAGTGCCCGGCGGCCTGGCCGAGCCGCCAGACCTGTTCCACCACCCCGGCGGTGTCCGCGACCGGCTCGGTGTTGGCCATCGCGAACACGGTGGTGAAACCGCCCAGTGCCGCCGCCCGGGTACCCGAGGCGACGGTCTCGGCGTCCTCCCGACCCGGTTCGCGCAGATGGGTATGCAGGTCGACCAATCCGGGCAGGGCGATCAGGCCGTCCGCGTCGAGGACGTTGGCGCCGGGCGCGCTCAGGCCCGGCCCGACCTCGACGATCACCGGACCAGCCAGGAGCATGTCGACCGCGGCGGCGCCCAGCGGCCGCACGCCGCGCAGGAGCCAGCGTGCGTTGCCGTTGCCGTTGCCGTTGCCTGGATCGAACGCGGCGACGTTGGCGCGTTGCGTCATGAAGCGGCCTCCAGAACGAACATCGTAAGCAGCGCAGCGCAGGAGACCGTCGGGGACCCGGTCATGCCACCTCCCTGGTGCCGCCCAGCAGCAGATACAGAACGGCCATCCGCACGCTTACGCCGTTGGCGACCTGCTCGACCACTGTCGAGCGGGTCGAGTCCGCCACATCCGAGGCGATCTCCATGCCGCGCACCATCGGCCCCGGATGCATCACCAGCGCGGATGGTGGCATCGCCGCCAGTCGGTCGGCGTCCAAGCCGTACCGGCGGGTGTATTCCCGCTCGGTGGGGAAGAACGCCGCCGTCATCCGCTCGCGCTGGACCCGCAGCATCATGACGACATCACTTTTGGGCAGCACCGCGTCCAGATCGTAGGAGACCTCGACCGGCCACCGTTCGACCCCGACAGGCACCAGGGTGGGCGGGGCGACCACCGTCACAGCCGCTCCCAGAGTCGAGAGCAGCCACATGTTGGACCTGGCCACCCGCGAGTGCAGGATATCGCCGACGATCGTGACGGACAGGCCGTCGAGGCGGCCGAGGCGTCGGCGGATGGTGAACGCGTCGAGCAGAGCCTGGGTCGGATGCTCATGGGTACCGTCCCCGGCATTGAGCACGCTGCCACGTACCCAACCGGCGAGCCGGTGCGGAGCACCGCTGGCCGGATGTCGGCACACCACCGCGTCGGCGCCCATCGCCTCAAGGGTCAACGCCGTGTCCTTGAGGCTTTCTCCCTTGGAGACGCTCGATCCGCGGGCCGAGAAATTGATCACATCGGCGGAAAGCCGTTTGGCTGCGACCTCGAACGACGTCCGGGTGCGGGTCGAATCCTCGAAGAACAGGTTGACCACTGTCCGACCACGCAGGGTCGGCAGCTTCTTCACCGACCGGTCCGCGACGGTCGCCATGTACTCGGCCGTGTCGAGCACGAGCAGGGCGTCGTCCCGGCCAAGATCTTCGGTGGACAGGAGATGGCGCATCACCCGGCCCGCCCGTCCGAGACAATCATGACGGCGTCACGGCCGTCGATTTCGGTGAGCCGGACCGCGACGGCCTCCTGGCGGGATGTCGGCATGTTCTTGCCCACATAGTCAGCCCGGATCGGCAGTTCCCGGTGACCGCGGTCCACCAGGACCGCGAGCTGTACCACCCTGGGCCGGCCGAATGCGGCCAGCGCGTCGAGAGCCGCCCGCACCGTACGCCCGGAGTACAGGACGTCATCGACGAGAATCACTGTCCGGCCGTCGATCCCCCCGTCGGGAAGGTCGGTGACCCCGAGCGGGCGGACCGCTTGAAACCGCAGGTCGTCACGGTGCATGGTCGGGTCGAGCGAACCCACCCCGAGTTCGACGCCTTCCACCGCGCGTACCCGGGCGGCGAGCCGGTGGGCAAGTGGCACCCCGCGGGTGGGTATCCCGAGAAGCACGACGCCGTTTCCGCCGGAGGTCTTCTCCAGGATCTGGTGAGCCATCCGGGTGAGTATCCGGCCGATGTCCGCACCGGAGAGGATCGAACGGGCGGCGCCATGGCCCGATGCCTCCGGACCGGATGAGGACCCACCCGTGGCAGCTGCGGCCATGGCGATGTCCCTCCTTCCCCGCCTCACTGGACGGTCCTTAAAGGAGCGGTCCGGATGACGGTATCAGGCACCTCAGATTGTCACTGCACGTTACATACTTGGAACCCGACGCGTATGAACAGCTCCAAGTGGGGAAGTTCCCACAGCCGTAGCGCCTAGTGCGATCGAAGTGCTACAGAAAGTGGTACAAAGAAAGTGTCAACACGACCCCCCTGGTGTCGAGGCACAACCGACCCGGGACTACTATGGGTAACCACCGGAGGCAAGAGCCCCGGTTCCAACTGATCGACCACGACGGGAGTGGGCACTCCGATGTCCGACTATGCGAAGGCGCTCGGTACTCGGCTGCGCGCAATACGCACCCAGCAGGGGCTCTCGCTTCATGGCGTCGAGGAGAAGTCGCACGGGCGGTGGAAGGCTGTCGTCGTGGGCTCCTACGAACGCGGAGACCGCGCCGTTACGGTGCAGCGCCTGTCAGAACTCGCCGAGTTCTACGGTGTCCCGGTGGGAGAACTCCTCCCCGAAGGTTCAACCGTGGCTCCCCTCGAGCAGTCGCCGCGCATCGTCCTCGACCTGGAGCGTCTTTCCCAGGTACCCAAGGAGCAGGGCGGCCCCCTCGCCCGGTACGCAGCGACCATTCAGAGCCAGCGCGGCGACTACAACGGCCGCGTGCTCTCGATCCGCTACGAGGACCTGCGCTCCCTCGCCGTCATCTACGACACCTCACCGAGCAAACTGACCGAGCAGCTCGTGTCGTGGGGAGTTCTGAGCCCCGAGCAGGGCCAGGAAGCAAGCATCAGCGAGTCCGCCTAACCCGCACCCGCCAAAGGGCGCGCGATCATGGTTTTCGCGCGCGCCCGGAGGCGCTCTGCGGAGCCGGCCCCGCCAAAGGGCGCGCGATCATAGTTTTTGCGCGCGCCCGGAGGCGCTCTGCGGAGCCAGGCCCTGCCAAAGGGCGCGCGATCATGGTTTTCGCGCGCCCGGAGGCGCCAAGGGGTACCGGCCCGGCCCGGCGGGTATCGGGGGTGCCCGGCGGACCAACCTCAGAACTGATCCTTTTGATGACAAAAGGAACGTTCGCCCCAGCTCAGAGCGCCCGAGGACAGGACTGTCCGGCTATCCTCGGGCGCTCTTGAGGTCAAGCAGTCGCGCCAGCAGGCCGTTGACGAAGGCCGGCGAGCGTTCGGTCGACATCAGCTTGGCGAGTTCCACAGCTTCGTCGATGGCCACCCCGTCGGGGATGTCCTCGCGCCAGAGCAGTTCCAGCGCGCCGATCCGCAGGATGTTGCGGTCCACCGGCGGCATCCGCTCAAGCGTCCACTCCTGCGCATGGTCGGACAGCATCTCGTCGATGTCGATGAGATGCTCGACAACGCCTTCGACCAGGCTGACGGTGTATTCCGACACCGGCGGGTCGGCCTGCGCGAGCCGCTCGGCGAGCGTGTCGGTGAGGCTGTTCCCGCGCATGTCGGCCTCATAGAGGATGTCGAGGGCGCGCTTGCGAGCCTTCGACCGCGCGCTCAGCTGGTCACCCTGCCGAGGTAGCGACCGTCCCTGGTGTCGACCTTGACCTTCTCCCCGGCGGTGATGAACAAGGGTACCTGGACGGTGGCGCCGGTCTCCAGCGTCGCCGGCTTGTTACCACCGGTGGAGCGGTCGCCCTGCACCCCCGGCTCAGTCTCCGAGATGATCAGTTCGACGCTCGCCGGCAGCTCCACGTACAGCGGCGCACCATCGTGCAGCGCCACGGTCGCCGTGGTGTTCTCCAGCATGTAGTTCGCGGCGTCGCCGACGACGGCCGGCGGAACGGGCAGCTGGTCGAACGACTCGCTGTCCATGAAGACGAAGTCCGCGCCGTCGCGGTAGAGGAAGCTCATCTCGCGCCGGTCGACGGTGGCTACCTCGACCTTCACGCCGGCGTTGAACGTACGGTCGACAACCTTGCCGGTCAGGACGTTCTTCAGCGTCGTGCGGACGAACGCCCCGCCCTTCCCGGGCTTGACGTGCTGGAACCCGATGACGCTCCACAAGGTGCCGTCGAGGTCGAGTGTCATGCCGTTCTTCAGGTCATTCGTGGTCGCCACTGCGCGCAACTCTCCAGCCGGACCGCCAGGTTGGTCCGTTCGACAGACAGGGATCTCGCGAGAGTCTATCGCCATGCCGGACGGCTGACGGCCGGGTGACGTCTCAGCCAGCGCGCGGGCGCCGAGCCGCGATCGCCCGCAGCGCGAGGAGGTAGGAGTCGAAGCCCAGACCGGTTATGGTCCCGGCCGCCACCGCACTGATCACGCTGTGGTGCCGGAATTCCTCCCGGGCGTGGGTCTGGCTCAGATGCACCTCGACCAGCGGTCCCCCGACCTGGGCGGCGGCGTCGCGCAGCGCGTAGGAGTAGTGCGACCATGCCCCCGGGTTCAGCACGACCGCTGCGTCGTTGTCCGCGGCCTCGTGCAGCCAGGCGATCATCGTGGCCTCGTCGTCGGTCTGCCGGCAGTCGACCTCCAGACCCAGTTCCTCGGCCTGCTCCTGACAGGCAGCAACAAGATCGTCATAGCTGCGACTGCCGTACACCGCTGGTTCCCGCCGGCCCAGCCGGCGCAGGTTCGCGCCGCTGAGCACCAGCACCTTCATGACCGGACCCTCATGACCGGACCGTATCGACCACAGCCGGGAGCTCGGCGGGCTCCCGGGCGACCTCGGAGAAGGCGGCCACGACCAACGCCGGGTCCGGGTCCTCCAGCATGCGCGGGCGGGCCAGCGCGTCCAGGACCACGAATCGCAGCCGGCGTCCCCGGCTCTTCTTGTCCACCCGCATCGCGTCGAGCAGGTCCGCCCAGCGGTCCGCGCGGTAGGTCGTGGGCAGGCCGATGCGTTCGAGCAGGTCGCGATGCCGGTCGGCGACGGCGTCGTCCAGGCCGGCGGCGAGCCGGCTCAGGGAGGCGGCGAAGACCATTCCGACGGACACGGCGGCACCGTGGCGCCAGGTGAAGCCCTCGACCTTCTCGATCGCGTGCCCCAGGGTATGCCCGTAGTTGAGGATCTCCCGGCGACCGGCCTCCGACGGGTCGGCCGCAACGACGTCCGCCTTGACCCTGATCGACCGTTCCAGCAGCTCACGCTGATGGCGCAGACCCGTCGGGTCGTCATCGAGCAGATCGAGGATGACCGGGTCTGCGATGAACCCCGCCTTCACCACCTCGGCCAGCCCCGAGGCACGCTCGTTCGCGGACAGGGTCGCCAGGGTCGCCAGGTCACACAGCACGGCCAACGGGTGATGGAACGCGCCGACGAGGTTCTTGCCGGCGTCGATGTCGATCCCGGTCTTGCCGCCGAGCGCCGCATCCACCATCGCCAGGACGGTGGTCGGCACCTGCACGACGTCGACGCCACGCAGCCAGGAGGCGGCCACAAATCCGGCGAGGTCGGTCGTGGCTCCACCACCGAGGCCGATGACGATGTCATCACGGGTGAAACCAACCTGGCCCAGGACGTCCCAGCAGAAGCCCGCGATGCGCAGCTGCTTGGCCTCCTCGCCGTCGGGGACCTCGACCGCGTGGGCCTCGATCTTCGCCGTGTCGCGCAGATCCGCGACCACGGCGTCCGCGGTCGCCCGCAGTGCCCGCGGATGGATCACCGCCGCCCGGGTCCGGCCGGCCACCAGGTCGGCGAGATCGCCGAGCAGACCCTCCCCGACCACGACCTCGTAGGGCCGCACACCCGCCGGAGCGACCGCCACCCGGGTCACCGGTGTCACCGTCACGGCCCGACCACCAACTTCTCGACCAACTCGACTACCTCCTCGGGTGTGCGGCCCGCGGTGTCCACCACCGCGGTTGCGACTTCGGCATACAGCGGCGCCCGCGCCCGCAGCATCGCCGTGATCCTGGTACGCGGCCCCTCGACCAGCAGCGGACGGTCCCGGGCCAGACCCACGCGCGCCACCGCGTCACTGACCCGGACGTCGAGGTGGACGACCAGGTGCCCGCGCAACGACGCCCGCGTCGCCGCGT
Organism: Protofrankia sp. Cas8; assembly: GCF_963555845.1. Classification (NCBI taxonomy): domain Bacteria; kingdom Bacillati; phylum Actinomycetota; class Actinomycetes; order Frankiales; family Frankiaceae; genus Protofrankia; species Protofrankia sp. Cas8. Next base: position 32,763 of record NZ_CAUVXI010000007.1, read on the forward strand.
CCAGCACCGCACCACCGCCAAGGGCAAGGACGCCCTCATGCTCGGTCAGGGCGCGTGCGACCGCGTCCCGCTCCAGGGCACGGAACGCGTCCTCACCGCGCTCGATGAAGATGTCGCCGACCGGCATCCCGGCATGGCGCGCCACATCGGCGTCGGTGTCGCGGAAGGCCGTCCCGAGCCGCCGCGCCAGCACCTGCCCCACCGTGGTCTTCCCGGAGCCGGGCGGGCCCACGAGCACCACGACCGGCCGTCGTCCGCCACCGCCGCTGTCAGCGGCGATCATACCGGCTCCGACCTGATGATCAGCGACTTCAGGTACGCCTCACAGTTGCGCCGGGACTCCTCCACCGAGTCGCCACCAAACTTCTCCACGGCCGCGTCGGCGAGCGCGAGTGCGACCATGGCTTCGGCGACGACCCCCGCGGCGGGTACCGCGCACACGTCGGAGCGCTGCGCGATCGCGACCGCCTGTTCGCCGGTGGCGACGTCGATCGTGGCCAGCGGCCGGGACAACGTCGAGATCGGCTTCATGGCCGCGCGGACCCGCAGCGGCTCGCCGGTGGTCATCCCGCCTTCAACGCCGCCGGCACGGTCGCTGGCCCGGCGTACCCGATACGGAGCCCCTGACACGCCGTCGGCGGGCAGCCGTTCGATCTCGTCGTGGGCCTGCGACCCCCGCCGCCGGGCCGTGGTGAAACCGTCACCGAACTCCACTCCCTTGATGGCCTGGATGCCCATCAGCTCACCGGCGATCCGAGCGTCGAGGCGACGGTCACCGTGGACGTAGCTACCCAGCCCCGGTGGACAACCGTAGGCCAGGACCTCGACGATCCCGCCGAGAGTGTCGGCGTCCCGACGGGCCGCGTCGATCTCGGCGACCATCCGGATACTCGTCGCCGGGTCGGCGCACCGGACCGGATCGGCGTCCACCACATCCATGGTCACCGGCTGTGGTGGTGGCGAGCCGGGCGGTGTCTCCACGCTGCCGATCGCCACCACGTGCGAGACGACCTCGATGCCGTAGGCCTGCCGGAGCAGGGCCTTGGCTACGGTCCCGAGGGCGACACGCGCCGCGGTCTCGCGCGCGCTGGCCCGCTCGAGGACGGGCCGGGCGTCGGAAAAGCCGTATTTCTGCATCCCGGCCAGGTCCGCATGCCCGGGTCGGGGCCGGGTCAGCGGAGCGTTTCGGGCCAGACCCGCCAGCTCCGCGGCGTCGACCGCATCGGGCGCATCGGGCGCCATGACCTGGCGCCACTTGGGCCACTCGGTGTTGCGAACGAGGATGCTGACCGGACCGCCCAGGGTGAGGCCGTGGCGCATGCCCCCCAGCAGCTCGACCTCGTCACGCTCGAAGCTCATCCGCGCGCCGCGGCCGTGCCCCAGGCGGCGGCGGGCGAGTTCGTCTGCGATCTGGGAGCTCGACACCCGGATACCGGCCGGCATCCCCTCGACGGTCGCCACCAGAGCCGGGCCGTGCGACTCCCCTGCAGTCAGCCAACGCAGCATGAATCCAGTCTTCCACGCATGCCGGCCATCGCACGCCGGCCATCGCACGCCGGCCATCGCACGCCGGTCATCGACGCGAACCGGACAGGCGTTGGTCAGCGGCTGCCCAGGACCGCGACGAAAGCGCCCGCGAGCAGAAACGGCCCGTAGGCGATGTGCGCGCGCAGACTCGCCCGCCTGGTCACCAGCAGGAGCAGTGCCCACATCCCGGCCAACGTCATCCCCACCATGAACCCGGTGAGGACGACCGGGGCACCGAGCCACCCGAGAGCGCCGCCGAGCAGACCGGCCAGTTTCACGTCACCGAACCCGAGGCCGGCTCCGGGTAACGCCCACAACGCCGCAGACACCGCGGACACGACCGCCGCGGCGAGCACACCGCGCATCCACCGTCCCGGATCCCCATCGGTGAGGGCCGCTATCCCGAACAGCACGGCCAGGATCGGATAGGACGGCAACGTGAGCGCATCGGGCAGGCGGTGAACCCGGACGTCGATGACGGCCAGCGTCACACCCACCACCCCGAGGTAGGCGTATGCCGGCAGCCAGTTGACATGGTCGGCCAGCTTGACGGCGAACGCGACGACCACCACGCCGGTGAGCACGCCCAGCAACCAGCTGGTGGGTACCGGCCCGCGGATCTGCTCACCGTCCGCCGGCCCGAAGGCACCTACCAGTGCGGGAAGCACCGGCACAGCGCCCAGCGCGGCAAGAACGATCACACTGGTGGACGCGGCCGCAGCGAGGTTCACACGGGTGTCCCGCCGCCGGAACCGACGGCGGCGGTCGGCGCCGATGCCGATGCCGATGCCGATGCCGATGCCGATCCCGACCGCAGCCCCAGCGCCCGCCGGCCCGCGTCGAGGAGCAGACCCACATCCACCTCGGCGCCGGTGAACAGCCGTACCTGGCCGGCCGCCTGGGCCGCGAGTACGACCAGCCCACCGGCGAGCGCCGCTCCGGCGGCCTGTGCGCGAGCGGCCAGGCGGGTGGGCCACGGGTGGTAGAGCAGCTCGACCAGCGCGGTCGAGGACGGCCACGGGTGGCGTGCCAGATCGTCGGTCACGCCGGCCGGGGTGGTCGCGAGGACGATGTCGGCGCCGCGCAGGGACCCCGGCCCGCCCGGACGGGCGAGGATTCCCGAATCCGGTGATCCCCAACGGTGGACCGTGACGCCGAGCCCGAGCGCGCCACCGATGTCGACCAGGAGCGCCGCCGCCGCGGGGCGGCGCGCGACCAGATCGACCCGGTCTGCGCCGAGGCTGGCCAACGCGCCGAGGGCGGCTCGCGCGGTTCCCCCCGCGCCGAGCACCAGGGGGCTACGCGGTGCCACGCCGGTACCGAGAACCTGGGTGACCGCGTGGGCGATGCCCATGACATCGGTGTTGAACCCGTGCAGGCGCGCAGGTGTCCCGCCGGTCGGGCCCGGACGGACGACGATGGTGTTGACGGCGCAGAGAAGCGCCGCGGTGTCGTCCAGTGTGTCGAGCAGTGCCAGGACGGCCGTCTTGAGCGGCATGGTGAGCGACAGGCCCGCCCAGCCCGGATCAACCCGTACCCGGCCGAGCAGCTCCGCCAGGGCGCTTTCGTCACACTCGACGGCCGTGTAGTCCCAGTCGAGTCCCAGCGCCGCATAGGCGGCTGTATGCAGAATGGGTGACAGCGAGTGCGCCACCGGCATGCCGAGGACGGCGGCCCGCCGGCGGGTCACGAGCCCCCCTCGGAACGGTAGCGCGCGAGCGCTTCCTGCCACTCCTTGTCCGTGGTCGCGAAAATCGTCACATTCGACTTCGGCAACGACACGAAGTACATCCACGGCCCCGCCGCCGGATGCAGCGCGGATTCCAGCGCCCATCGACCAGGGTTGGAGATGGCCCCCGGCGGCAACCCGGACACCTTGCGGGTGTTGTAGGGGTTGTTGGCGTTCAGCTGATTCTGGGTCAGCGGACCCTCGTATTCGTTGAGCGCATACCGGGTGGTCGAGTCGAGGTCCAGCCGACGGAAAGCTCCGGAGGTGTCGGCAAGCCGGTTGTAGATGACCCGGGCGACCTTCGGGCCCTCCTCGGGGTTCTTCACCTCACGCTCGATGATGGACGCGACCGTGATGACGTCCTGCGGGGTACGGCCCAGAGCAGCCGCGCCAGCCTCGATGTCGAGGGATGCCGTCTCCGTCCTGAATCGGTCGACGAACATCTTGACCGTGGCAGTCAGCGATGCACCTGGTTGCAGGTCGTAGGTGAACGGGTACAGATAGCCCTCGACCCCGCTGGCATAGGACGGCAGCTGGAGCTCGCCCGGGTTCTTCACGAGGGCCTCGAGCGCTGCAAGCGGCTGGCCGGTACGGTCCGCGAGCGCCGTGAGGACCTGCCGGGTGGTCATGCCCTCGGCGATGGTGAGCCGGAACAGCGCGTGCGACCTGGCGTCGAGCAGCGCGGCGAGTGCGTCGACCGCGCGCACCCGCTGCTTGACCTTGTAGAAGCCGGGCTGGATGGACCGCGACCGCTCGTCGGCCGCGGCCGCGTTGACGAACGCTGCCGGGGTTCGCACGACGTCCGCGGACGCCAGCACCCGCGCGATGTCGCGGGCGGTTGACCCGGCCTGGATCTGGATGATGACCGAACCGTCACCGGGCCCGGCAAAGTCGGCGGCCGACTCGCCCTTCGCGATGCGCCCGATCACCTTCCCCGCGCCGTAAATTCCGCCGGCGAGCAATCCGGCTACCACGACCAGGATCGCGACAAGCTTCGGAACGGCAGCGGGTCTGCGTTGTCCGGCCTGGTTACGCCTGCTGCGGCGACCGCCGTTCGATGGGCCGCCGTCGTCGCTGTGGCCGTCATCGCCGTGGCCGTGGCCGTGGCCGTCGTCGTCGTCGTCGTCGTCCGGATGGTGCTCGGGCCTACCGCCGTTCGGCGCGTCACCGAGCAACTCATCGAGATCATCGCTGATCACGCGCTGTCCGCGGGTCGGTCCGACCTCGGTTCCTCGGCTCCCCTGCGCACGCGCATCGAAGCCTCGTCCACCCGTTGACCGGCAGGCGGCGTGACCGCTGCTCGGGCCGCGCCCCCGTCCGGCGGGGCGTCCAGCACGGACTGCAGGATCTGCACGGCTGCCTCCTGATCCACAACTCCACGACGAGCCCGGGCACGCATGCCACGTTCAGCCATCCGACGGTGGGCCACGACCGTGGTCATCCGCTCGTCGACCAGCCGAACCGGGACAGGGGTCACGCGTGCCGCAAGAAGATCGGCGTAGGCCCGAGCCTGGCGGGCCGCTGGCCCCTCGACCCCGGACAGCTGCGTCGGCAGACCCACGACGACCTCCACAGCTCGACGATCCCGAATAATAATTGCAAGCTCATCAAGATCGCGTTGCATTCGGGGATCGCGTCGCAACGTCGTCACCGGAAAAGCGATCCTTGCATCAGGATCGCTGGCGGCGACTCCCACCCGTACCGTGCCCACGTCCACACCGACGCGCACGCCCGTCCGGCGGGTCACCGGGCGCCCCCCCCGCCCCCGGACGACCTCCCGGACCTCCCGGACCTCCCGGGCAAGCTAGCGGCGGTGCGCATCCGCGACGTCCGGCACGTCGGCTCGCCCGTCGGATGTCCCACCCGGTGCACCGGCGTCACCGGCGTCACCGCCGTCACCGGCGCCGATCCCGAGAGCCTGCCGAAGTTCATCCTCCCGCTCCGCCATGCCCTCCCGGACGTCCGCCACGAAATCCTGCACCGACTGCGCGAGGGAACCGGCCATGTGCGCCGGGGTGAGCGTGGACGCCGCGCGGGCGGCCCGCCGAACGGTGACCACGCCGACCGCCGCACCAAGGGCGATGTAGAACATCCGGGGCATTATGCACTCCTGCTCTCGGGCCCCGGAACCCCGGCGCCGGATGTCTGCAGCCCCGGTACCCCGACGCCGGCCGTGCCGGCGCGCCGCGCGGTCCGCCGGGACGTGCGGTCGGCCTTGATCTCCGCCGTGACCCGCGACTCGATGTCCGCGCGGCTCCGCTTGGCCGCCGCGCGCCGAACCCCGTAGGTGAACGCCGCGACCCGCACGACCGGACCACCGAGCGTGGCCGCGAACAGCGACGTGAGCGAGGAGATGTTCGTCGAGATCGACTGCACGTTCGCCGTGATGGCGTCGACCCGGTCCAGCTCCTTGTTCACATGGCTGAGGGCAAGGTTCACCTCGTCCACGGTCGCGCCCGCCTGCCGAACCCGCGCGGTGCCCTCGTCGATGACAAGCCCGGTCTGTCGAACCCGCGCGGCCGCCTCGTCGAAGATCTTCCCAAGCTTGAACAACACGTAGCAGCCGAACAGGACGAGCACGGAGAACGCCCCCGCCGCGATCAGTCCCGCGATCGCACCACCGGACATGTGTGCTCCGCCTCCGCTGTCATGGGCCGTAGCCCAGCCATATCGTCATAATCAAGCACTATTGTCGTAATCCAGTAATATCGGCGTAACCCAACAGTACCGGCGCCCGGACGCGGTACCCGACAGCATCGGGGCACCGGCTCACGGCCATCCGGTGGATGTTCATCCATTACCGGCCGTACCACCGACGTCCGCCAGAACCGCCAGAGCCTCCCTGGTGGGCTCCTGCCGTGGTCACGGTCGGTGGACCGGCCGGGAACGCCCGAGGCTGGGGCGTTCCTGGAGCGACCCTACCGAGCGCGACCAGCTTCGTGGCCACTCGCCCCTGACGGCTCGTCCACATCGCCGTGGGCGGCGGCCGGATGACCGGCGCCTCGCAGGGTGGCACGCAGGAACGCCAGCCGCTGCGAGGCACGCGATTCGAACCCGTTCCCGCTCGGCTGGTAGTAGTCGCGAGCCACCAACGAGTCGGGCGCATACTGCTGGCCGACCACGCCACCGGGGTGGTCGTGGGGATACCGGTAGCCCCCGCCATGGCCCAGCCGACCCGCGCCCGGGTAGTGCCCGTCGCGAAGATGGACGGGCACCGGGCCGGCACGCCCCGCCCGGACATCGGCCACAGCCGCGTCGACGGCCCGGATGACAGCGTTGGACTTCGGTGCCAGCGCGAGATGGATCACGGCCTGGGCCAGCGCAAGCCGTGCCTCGGGCAGGCCCACCGTCTCCAGGGCCGCCGCCGCGGCCACCGCCACGCCCAGTGCGCCGGGCTCAGCCAGTCCCACGTCCTCACTGGCCAAGATGATCAACCTGCGGGCGATGAAACGAGGGTCCTCCCCCGCTTCCAGCATCCGGGCCAGGTAGTGCAGGGCTGCGTCGACATCCCCGCCACGGATGGACTTGATGAACGCGCTCGCCACGTCATAGTGCTGGTCACCGGCCCGGTCGTAGCTGACCGCGGCCCTGTTCACCGCTTGCTCGACAGTTGCGAGGTCGACGCGGGCGGGGGCATCCGCCCCCAGCGCTCCCAGCGCCCCCAGCGCGGCGAGCGCGGCGTCGCCGGCGGCCTGCAGCGCGGTCAGGACACGTCGGGCGTCGCCGCCGGCCAGGCGCAGCAGGTGATCGACCGCGTCATCGTCCAACGCGAGTCGGCCACCATAACCACGAGGGTCGGCGAGCGCCCGGTTAATCAGGATGAGGAGATCGCCGTCGGTGAGCGGCTCCAGCGTGAGCAGTAACGACCGGGACAGCAGCGGTGCCACCACCGCGAAGAACGGATTCTCGGTGGTGGCGGCGACCAGCGTGACCAAGCCGTTCTCCACCGCGGGCAACAGTGCATCCTGCTGGGTCCTGGTGAAACGGTGGACCTCGTCGATGAACAGCACCGTCCGCACACCGGACATCGCCAGCGCGTCACGCGCCTCGTCGATCGCCGCCCGCACATCCTTCACCCCGGCCGTGACCGCCGACAACTCACGGAACCGGCGCCCACCGGAACCCGCAATGACGTGGGCCAGGGTTGTCTTGCCGGTACCCGGCGGCCCCCACAGCAGGACCGAGGTCGTACCGCCGCCCTCGGCCAGGCGCCGCAGCGGGCTGCCCGGCCCGAGCAGGTGACGTTGCCCGACGACATCATCGAGGGTGCGGGGACGCAGCCGGGCCGCGAGCGGACCCGACGTCGCGAGGGCCTGCTCGAGCCCGCCATCGAACAGGTTCACCCGCCTACCGTATGACCGCCCGCGCGGATGTCGTGCTGCCGGCTGTGCCGGAGCCGCGCTCCCACAGTCGCGTTCTCACAGTCGCGTGACGCGGTCACGTGACGCGGTCACGGCGGTGTCCCCGCCGCCCGGCGTCACCTGTCCGGCCGAACACGTCCGCCGGCGGGCCTTCCACTGAGGGTGACAGCGGGCCTCCCGCCAAGGGTGCAGCCTGGCCGTGGACCGCGGCCGCACGAGTGAAGACGTCCGTCTCGCTGACCCCGCCCAGGGCCGAGAAGATGACTATCGCCAGGATGGAGAAGGTCAGGACGCACACGGCGAGGCTCAACGTGATCGGGTCGACGCCATCACCGGGCTGCGTCACCCCGGACGTGACGGCGACCCGGGTGGCGGCCATGCCCGTGTAGTGCATGCCGCAGACGGCTGCCGCCATCACCACCGACGCGGCCAACACGTGGTTGCGGCTACGTACCCGAAAGGCGATCCACAGCGCGGCCAGCGCCGCAACCACGGCTATCACAACCGAGATCGCGACGAGCGTCAGGTCGTAGGTGACGGTGCTGCCGGTCCGCATCGCGGCCATGCCCGTGTAGTGCATCGCCGCGACACCGAGACCGGCGATGAGCCCGCCGAAACCCAGTCGAGCCACGCTGCGGGGATTCGTTGCGACGACCATCAGGCCAATTCCCGACACCGCCACCGCGATGACGAGGGAAAGCGCGGTCAGGCCCAGGTCGTAGGTGATGTCCATCCCCTCGACGTGATACGCGACCATGCCCATGAAGTGCATCGCCCAGATTGCGCCGCCGCCGAGAGACAAGGCGGCGGACGCGACCCAGCGTCGCCGCACGGCGGCCCCGCTCCCGGGAATGCGTAACGCGCTCACCAGTGCGGCAAACGAACCCATCAGCGCCAGACCGACGGACACGCAGACGAACAGCAGGTCGTAGTCGGCCGTGTGATGCGCTGCCGCCGCAAGACCCATGAGATTCTCCCAACCCATGCCAAAAATGCCTCGTTTGTCTCGTTTTTAGCACACCTAGGTATGAACCTGGTCGTGCCGAAGCGTGCCGGCCGGTGGATACCCGGTCGACGGGACGGAGCCGTAACGGTTCCGGTGGCCTTCATCGATACTTACCGACCGGCCGGCAAGCCCCTGACCTGCGGCCGGCAACAGGGGCGGGCGCTCCAGGTGGTCAGAAGTCCCAAGTGATCGTGTAGTGACGGACGAGGCCGTCGAGCTCCGGCGAAATCTCCATGATTATCTGGCATACCCGATCGACCGCGCGTGGCGCGAGCGCATTGTAGATCTCGCCGAAAACCTGATGTGCCTCACCGCGCGGCCAGCGCGCCGGCAGCAGGTCCAGCGGCAGGTCGGGATCAAGACTTGGGAACCGTCGCCACGCGTCCATCACGGCGGTACGGGCAACCAGCGACTCGGACGGGCCCACCTCGCCCAGTCTGATCCGCCCCAGCAGGGGCGTATGGACGACAATGAACTCCTCATAGCGGGACCGCAGGTCGCGCAGATCCCACGCCTCGATCGGCGACCGGGGGCCGATGATCCCGGTTTCGGCGGTGGCCGTCATGATGGTCGCCTGGGAAACGTCGAGTTCCGCGAACATTCGGAAGGCCGCATCCGCGACCGACCGGGGCGTCACCCACATGCCGTCATACAATGGGGCGAAACCCAGCCAACGCAGTTTGTTCCGGACGGCATGGCGCACATCACGCTGCTCTTCCGGAATGGAGAAGGCGGCCACCGTCCAGTGACCGTCCCAGGGCGTGTGGCACTGCCCGAACGACAGAATGCGCCCGGCGCCTTCCCGCAGGGCGTCGGCTGCCTGGCCGGTCAGGCCGTAGTACGTGTTGCGGCCGATCCGCGAGGAATCCAGCAGACCTCGCCGGGCGAGTCGGCTCAGTGCGGCACGCGCGCCAACTGTGGAGACACCGAAGTCCGCCAGCAGATGCACAAGGGCCGCGGACGGTATGTGCTCCTTACGTCCGTTCCAGTAGTCGCCGAGAAGCGTCGTGAGGAGGCGCTGCGGTTGGACGCCGCTCTGCAGGCGAGGTAGGTCGACTTCTGACGAGCGGTCGTGGGTGACGACGGACACGGATGTTGTCACGAAAGATGATTTTACGAGCATGTCCACACCGGTCCCAACGGCTCCGCCGAGACCACCTGCCGGCATTCGCCTGCCCACCGACGTCCATCCATCCGTCGACGCCTGTTCGCCCGTCGACGTTCGCCGGCCGGGCACAATTCGCCGGCCGGGCACAATTCGCCGGCCGGCCACGACGGGAACTCACGGTTCACCTCGGCCACGGGTGCTCGATCCGCGTGGCACCCGCCCACGCGGGCCGAGCCGCGCCCACTGCCCCGCCCAGGCCGCGACCGGTTCGAGAGCACCTTGCAGGCGACGTCCGTGCACGGTGAGCCGATAGTCACCAGCCTCGTCTACTTCTACGATCCCGGCCTCGCGCAGTTCCCGCAGCCGTTGCGACAACTGGGCCTGCGGAGCCGCCAAGCGCAGTGCGAGTGAACGGAATGTAGCCGGAGCCTCCCGCAGCTGCCAGAAGATCCCCAACGCGTGCCGGCGGGCCAACAGGTCGATCACATGGGCCAACGCGGCGACCTGCTCAGACGGACCATCCGGCCCGGCGCCGCTGTGCGAGCCGCTGTGCGAGCCGTCGCGGGAGCCGTTGGGTGCCATCTGCTGACACAGGACCGCTGGAGATCAGGAGGTGTGCACAGCGCCAGAGCCGTTCGCACTGTGCGCGCCGACCGTGCCGGCGAAGGCGCCGGTCGTCGGTGGGCGACTGCCTCGACCCGTGACTCCACCCACCGTCTGGCGGACCTTGTCGACGAGCCCACCGGCCTGGGCCGAAACGACGCCGGCCGCGCTCTGTACCTCCGGACGCTCCCGGAGCGAGCGCGCCTGACGCATGATCACGTCATAGCGCTCCCGACCCGCACGCGCGCCGAGTAGGTAGCCGAGCCCGAGACCGACAACGAAACCGGGCCTGACGTACATGGTGCCTCCCGCTGGTTCCAAGGGCCTGAAAAGGCGCGGAAACTGGATGATCGCACCTCGTTGGCCCGGGTGGGTTCCGGGGGCCTCCAAAGGCGCGCCAAGCGAATGATCGCGCCTCTGCCGCCCGGGCCGGACGACGATCGGCAGGATGCCGCCTGCCCGCCTGCCGCCTGCGTGCCGCCTGCCCGCCGGTCGGTGGGCAGCGCTGCGCCCGCTGACCGACCTCGGGATTCCTACCCCGTCGACCGGTCTGCGCGAACCTCAGGTACCCTTGCCAAGTCAGGTGCTCGGGACCGTGGTCCGGAGCATCGCGGTCCCGCGTAGCTCAATTGGCAGAGCGTCCGGCTGTTAACCGGCAGGTTACAGGTTCGAGTCCTGTCGCGGGAGCGCTATTTGAGTATGTCGCTGCGCATCGGTCAGGTGCGGGCCTGTCGCGTCGCACCAGGCGCAACCGCACGCATCACATCGTCAGCGGGGTCGCCCCACCCGATCCCGACGATGACGACCGTGGTGGCGCCGGCGTCCACGTAGCGTTGGATCCCAGCCCGGCACTGCTCGGGCGTGCCATGGACGATCAGCTGGTCGACGACCTCGTCCGGGATCGCCGCAACCGCGCCACGCCGGTCACCCGCCGCCCACGCATCCCACATCGGTGTGAGCAGTTTCTCCCGCCCCAACCAACGCTGGTAGGCGGCGTAGACCTCCACGTTGAGATACGCGGCGATCATTCGCCGGGCCTCGGTGCGCAAACGGTCGGGGTCCGGATTGGTCGAGACGAAGACCTTGCAGACGATTTCCCTGTCCGGACCGACCTCGGCGCGCACGGTGTCACGCAGGTCGTCCGCGGACAGCCAGTTGAGGATGACGCCGTCGGCCTCGCGCGACGCCATCCGCAGCATCCCCGGCCGCAGCGCGGCGACTAGGAGTGCCGGTGGCACCTGTGGGACCACTCCGAGGCGGAAACCGCGCACGGTGAAGGTGTCGAACGCCGCGTCGACCCGCTCACCCGCGAACGCCTGCCGCAGGAAGCGGACCATGTCGCGGGTGTGGCGGTAGGGCTCGGTGAACGGGATGCCGTTCCAGCCCTCGACGATGGGCTTGGATGACGCTCCGATGCCGAGCGCGAACCGGCCGGGTGCGGCTTCGGCGAGCGTGGCCGCGGTGGTGGCCAACAGCGCCGGCCCGCGGGTGAAGACAGGCAGAATCGCCGTTCCCAGCCGCGCGGTCGGCACCCAGCACGAGGTGAGTGCCAACGGGATGATTCCGTCGGTAGTGTCGGCCTCGGCGGACCAGAAATCGGTGTAGCCGAGTTCGGACAGTTCCACGAACAGTTCACGACTGGCGGACAGCGGCACGTCGAGGACCGGAAGATGAACGCCGTAACGGGCCGCACCCGCCGCACCACGACCATCCATACCGCTACTTTCCGTCATTGATCGAAGACCTCCGAGCGAAGTAACGAGGGAGCCATGCCATTCGTCAGCGGCGGTGTTGTCGTCGAAGAGATCGACGAGGTGAGTTGGCGGGTCCTGGAGGCGGTCGTGTATCAGGGCAACGAGCAGCTGTTCACTGTCGAGAAGGGCTTCGTCACCGACTTCGCGTCGGTACCGCAAATCTTCACCTGGCTGATACCCAGGTATGGACGGTACACCAAGGCAGCCATCCTCCATGACTGGCTCTGGGGACTGGCCGACCGTGGCGGCATCGAACGCGCCGACGCGGACGGAATCTTCCGGCGCGCGATGCGGGAACTGGACGTGTCCTTCTTACGGCGCTGGCTCATGTGGGGAGCGGTCAGGCTCGCCGCTGTCCGCAAGTCAGGACTTTCCACCCTGTGGCACCCCGGGTTCGGTCAGTTCGCCGCGTTCGTCGCGGTCCTGGTTCCCGGCTTTCTCTTCGTGCTCGTACCCGGACTCGTCGTCCTGGCCGCGCTCGGCGTCTTCTACGTCGCCGAATCCGTCACGTTCGTCCTGCTGAAGATCGGCGGAAGCCGGAAACCATCGGAAACCCCGGCAAAGAAGATCAACCGCCCGTCATTCCCCTGGACGTCGTCGTAGGGCCTGCGACCGGGCTGCCCGGGAATGAGCCGCCTGAGAATGGGCCGCCCGGGAACGCAGCGCGAGGGATCCGGCGAACAGCCCGACGGTGATGGCAAACTGGCCGAACCACCAGGGCGCCAGCACATGGTGACCAGATGTCGGGCACAGCGCCGACAGCAGGACGAGACCCGCGCTTGCATAGGTGGCCAGGCCGTACCCGGCGCGTCGGCCGGCGAGCAGCGTCACGACGGCGGCGAGCAGAATCAACAGGGTCACGTTGCCGACGGCGTTGATCCAGGCGGGCACAACCGGATCCGGGCCGTCCGGTATCGGCTCGATCGCCCCGGCGGTGAGGAAACCGACCACCATGACCAGAGCCCACAGCCGCGCCGTCGTGGGCCGCATGCCCAGGGCGCGCACCGCGGGTCGGCGACGCCACCGCACCGCGACCGGCTGGCCGGCCAACGGTTGGCGGATCCCCGACTCGAGTACGTCCAGCGACTCGGGTTCGTCCAGCGACTCGGGTACGTCCGCGGGTCGCGCGGCCCGGAATGCCTCCGCCTCGGTGTCGGGCACGGGCGCACCTCTACGGGTCGTTATCGGTGCAGGCTCAGTTGTGATGGTCATATTCCTCAGGGTAGATCTGTTCATCCACGATCGCGAGCGCACCGCAGACATCGACTCATACAGCCGGGCCGGCCGCATTCAGCCGCCGTACCGGGGCCGGCTACGTGGCGACTGAACAACCGCGTAACCGCCCCGGCGTCAGGCGTTGTGAGCCCCGCTCCGGGGGCTTACCTCAGCCGCTCTTCCTGGTACCGTGCTGGCCGGACGGAGCGGGATCACCGGCACCCATCCCGTCCTCGACCTTGATAACGGTGAAGTTCTTGTCAAGCTTGACGGTGACGAGCGAGCCGTCGGCTTTCTTCATGTGTGCCTCGTACTCGGCGTCACCGGCGTCGGTTTCGACCCGGTACACCGTGCCGCCGGGAACGGCCTGCAGCGCCGCTGCACGCGCCTTCTCCGCGTCGGTGCCGGTCAACTGTTTCTCGTCACTGCGCGCCGGCGTTGCCCCGCCGGCCTGGCCTTTGGGCTGGCCCTGGGGCTGGCGCTGGCTCTGGGGCTGGCCCGCGGCGGTACCCGTGGTCGCGGGGGCGGTGGGGGTGGTGGAACTGCTGTCCGCCGCGGCCACCACCGCGGCAGGGGAGTTCTCCGTGGCAGCGGAGGCACTGATTGTGCCGGCGAGCACACCGCCAGTGAGAGCCCCTGCCGTCACCAGACCCGCCGCCCAAGCGAGTCCCTTCTTACTTCTGGTCCGACCGGTCGTCTGATCGTCGGTCATGGTTGGCGCGATCTCCTTGTCGCGTGGCCACCGGGCTGGCGGCCGCTACTGGTCACCTTCCAATCGGAACCTGTCGAGACGCTGGGCCGCGGCTGTGCTGCACCTGTCAGGCGGATCCAGCGGGCAGACGATCGCATCCGAGTCTCCGGCAGCGGATATGCTCGCCCCCGTCGGCGCCAGCCACCGATACGGTCGGTCTGACCGGCGCGGCGGTCACGGGGCGGTAGCTCAGTCGGTTAGAGCAGCGGACTCATAATCCGTCGGTCGTGGGTTCGAGTCCCACCCGCCCCACCCCCGCTGACCTGCACGAACAGGTCACGGAGATCGCCATAGAGATCCACAACTAGCCCTGGTGGTGACGTGGTGGTGACGTTGCAACAGCAACCATATTTCCTCCCACGGATGGCAACTACGGACAGCGCTTTCCGGTCGTCGATCATCGAGGACCGCCACAGTGCGCGATGGGTGAAACCTAGAGCGCGAGGACAGGCCGGACGATGAGCCGCTACGCCTACAACCCCGCCCGCCGTGCGCTCGTGCTCTCCTGGGCCACCGACGCCGGCGACGTGGCCGCCACCGTCGCCACGCTGCCCGCGGCAACCACCGACGGCGACACCCTCGACGACCTGCACGAGGAACAGACAACCGCCGTCTTTCTCGAGAACGTCCGGACCGAACCGGCCCTACGACGCGCCGAGCTGCTGTAACACCAGCCCCGGCCCCCTCACGGGCGGGCACCGCAGCCCTACCCGGTCACATCCTTTCCCCGATCAAAATTGACGACTGTTCCCATGGGACTATCGGTCGCGACCGTGCCCTCAGGTGCGGAACCGGCCGGACGGTGCGCGCGCGGAACGATATCCGCGACCGCCTCCGCGGCGTCCCGATCCACCTCCTCGAAGATCGACGTATACACGTCGCTGGTGAACTGAATGCTGGAATGACCCAGCAACTCCGACACCAACTTCAGATCCCGCGTCGCCCGGTAGGTAAGACTGGCCGCAGTATGACGAAGATCATGTAGTCGGATGGGTGGCAACGGCCCGAACGCCAACGCGGTCTCGATAGCGACGACGGGCATGCGGTGGCGTGCCGCGAGGAACGCCGTGTCCCAGCCTTTGTCATCATGCTCCCGCCGGATCGTGGTGAACCGGGCGAGCAGCCGGTCAAAGCGTTGCGACACACCGTTCGGGGTCAACCGCCGGCCATTCTCATGCGTGAACACCCGGCCGCAGTCGACCCAGTCCGGCCCGTGGAGAAGACGCTCCGCGTTCTGCGTCGCCCGCCAGGAAAGCAGCACCGCGACGGTCCGACGGTCAAGGCTGATCGGGCGGAACCCCGCCTCGCTCTTCGGATCCCCCCACTCGTCCTCACCGAAATCATCAGGATCGGGCAGGTTGTCACGGATATACGCGCTACCCGCGTCCAGGTCAACGTCAGCCCAGCCCAGAGCGACCGCCTCGCCCCGGCGCGGACCCCGATAGGCAACCAGATGCCACAACGGATACAACCGATCCGCCGCGGCAAAATCAAGGAACGCCCCCGCCTGCGCCGGCGTCCACACCATCACCGGCGACGGCCGCCGGCCGCTGTTCTGCCAGGCGGCCACCCGCCCGGTGGTCCACACCAACGGCTTGGGAGCACGCCCCGAAGCCAACTCGACATACTGCGCCGGATTGTGCGAGATCTTCCGCCGTTTCACCGCACTGTTCAACGCACTCATCACCGTCGCATGCACCCGCCGGATCCGCGCCGGGCTCATCGGCCGCCGCCGATCCGGACTGTCCTGGCGGACCTCCACCAGCCGCCGCAGCAACGGCGACGGTCGACCTTCCTTCGAGGCATGGCCGATCTGCCGCATCGCGGCATACAACTGCTCCACATGATGATCACGCAGGTCCGCGAGCCGGAGATGCCCCAGACCCGGCTTCAGGTACAGCCGAATGTGGCTTTCATACGACCGCCGCGTCGAGGCCCGTAGCTTGACCTTTCCCTCCATCCAGTCGTCCAGATACCGGGCGACTGTCAGTTCACGATCGGTGTCGGTATGGCCGCCGGTGTGCAGCCGGGCCAATGCCTTGGCCAACTCGGTTTCGGCGATGCCGCGGGTCGGGAACGGACCGCCCATCGTCCGGCGCCGACGGCCGTCCTGCCCGGGTGGCACATCGTGCAGGAACCACCAGGCACCGTGATCCGACCGGTCCAGCCGGGGACAGCCCCGGCCAATCTTCCGCCCAGACTGTGGATCACGGCACCCGCACCGCTTGTACACCGAGCCCTTCACCGGCCCTCACCTCCCCAACATGCAGGCCGTGCGGCCGATACCGCCGCGATATCGGAGCCACCGGCCTGCATCCGGGTGCGCGGGTTTGCGCGGGCAGAAATGTTCATGGTCGCCTCGTTTCGTTTCTGGTCCCACTAACAAGGCGACTCGAACGCCAGCCGACGCTCCCCCACATCCAGACCCCGCCAACCCGGCCACCCCCGGCCACCACTCGACCCGACCGGCCCCAGTTGCGAGCTGACCGGCCACCGCTGCACGCCGACCCAACCGCCGCCATCCCAGGACTGAAAACACACACGGGTCACGACCGAACCTCCTTGATCACGCGGAATCGGCCGACGACCCCGCTTCACCCGCGCAGTGTGAATCCGCCCCCCTCAAGCGGAACTCCCCACCAAGAAAATCTTGACGGGGATGGGGCGAGCGTCGTGGAGGAGCCGGTTGGCTAGGGCAGCGGTCAGCACCGAGGACACCGACAACCCGAACACTGATCGAGATCGCCACCCGTCGCGATCATCATTGGACCTCGACGGATACCACAATTGATCTCGGTGGATTCGGGTGGAATTGAACCACCGGCCTCTTCCTTATCAGGGAAAATACCCGTTCATTTCCTTCCTGCATTAATGTCTGTCTCGGCGGTAAGATGCTGGTAGCACAGGCTTTTTCATGCCGGCCCCTCCCGCCTCGTGCCCCCCGATTACAGCCCGTCCGCTAACTCCTCGCTAACTGATGATCAATGTTGGTGACCCCATGGGATGGCTCGTCAAGCATCGCCGCAAGGACGGCACTGTTACCTACACAGCGTGCTATCGCGATCTTCGAGGAACTGTGCAGTCGGCGGGCACCTTCACCAGCGACAAGAAGGCAGCCAAAGCCTGGCAGCGGGCGGAGTCCCGTCAGTCCGAGGGAAGGGTCAGCGACCCACGTCGCGGCCGGCAGACGTTCGAGCAGTACGTCACCAGAACGTGGTTTCCCCACCATCTGATCGAGCCGAGCACTCGAGGCGTCTACCGCTACTGCGTGAATGCCCACATCATGCCGTGGTTCCAGACGATGCGGATGTTCGAGATCATGCCCGGCGATGTCC
>NZ_CAUVXI010000007.1:50539-65595 GCF_963555845.1 Protofrankia sp. Cas8
GGGAGTGGGTCACCGACCAGATCAGCCGCGGCCTGAGCCCCAGCGCGATCTCGAAGAACATGACGATCCTCGGTGCAATCTTCACAACAGCGCTGAAGGATCAGGTCATCTTCCTGCACCCCTGTCGGGGCGTGAAGACTCCGGACGTTCCAATCAAGCCGCTTGAGATCATCACACCCGAACAGTTCGACCGGATCTACGATGCGCTCGACAACCCGGTCTTCCGACTCCTCGTCGAGCTGGACATCGAGAGCGGCATGCGCTGGGGCGAGCTGACAGAACTACGGCCTCGAGACGTCAACCTCACCACCGGGATCGTCACCGTGAGCCGAGCCGTGGTACCGGTACGCCCGGAGGACCACCCCACCGGCGGCCGGTTTCTCGTCCAGGAATACCCGAAAGACAAGGAGTACCGACGCTTCAAGATCGGCACACAGGTAATCGACAAGATACGTGCATACATCCAGCTACGAGGGCTTGGACCGGACGATCTTCTGTTCCCCGTGCCGGAGCAGGACACGCCCGCCGCTCCCCTACCTGCCGACCCGGCCGGCGACGATGACATGCTCGGGCTTACCGAACCGAACGCGAAAGGCCGCCAGTACCGCCACGGCACGATCACCGCCTACTCGATGGCGCCGTGCCGCTGCCAGCACTGCAGAAACGCCTACACTGCCCACAGCTGATGAGACTGCCCTCAATGCACTCGACCGCATCCGCGGCTTGAGTCCCCTGGAGTGGTGTAGATCGGGAGTTCCTTGATCGTCCGGCGGGCGTGTCGGTCCCGGACGTGAGAGAGCCATCGCGTGAAGCTCTGTGAGAACCGCCAAGTACTCGCAGAGGGAGTGCACACGATGGCCCTGGACCAGTCTGCCGTATCCGGATTGCTGGAGCTGCTACGCAGCACCGACGCCGGGCAGATGATGCGTCAGATTCTGCAGGCAGCCCTACAGGCGTTGATCGATGCGGAGGCAACCGCGCACGTCGGCGCACAGCCCTACCAGCGTTCCGACCAGCGAACCACTCAGCGTAACGGGAGTCGGGAGCGGGTCGTGTCGACCGGGTCAGGGGACCTCACGGTCCGGATCCCCAAGATGCGCACCGGCTCGTTCTTCCCTTCACTGCTCGAGCCGCGCCGGCGGATCGACGCCGCCCTCCACTCGGTGATCATGGAGGCGTATGTACACGGCGTGTCGACCCGCAAGGTCGACGACCTCGTCGCCGCGCTCGGTGTCGAGTCCGGAATCTCCAAATCTGAGGTGTCACGGATCTGCACCGCGCTCGATCGGGAGGTCGCTTCGTGGCGGGACCGGCCGCTGGACCATGTGGCCTTCCCTTACGTCTACCTCGATGCCACCTACTGCAAGGTTCGTCTCGATGGCCGGGTCGTCTCCCAGGCGGTGATCATCGCGACGGGTGTGTCGGCTGAGGGCCGCCGGGAGGTGCTCGGCTGCGATGTCGGGGACAGTGAGAGTGAGGTGTTCTGGTCGGATTTTCTGCGGTCGTTGCGGGACCGGGGGTTGGCCGTTGGTCCCTGCGGGGTCCGCCTAGTGATCTCTGATCAGCATCGGGGGTTGACCGCCGCGGTGGGCAAGGTGCTGCCCGGGGTCGCCTGGCAGCGTTGCCGGGTCCATTTTCAGCGTAATGTTGCTGTCCGGGTGCCCAAGCACGCCGCGGAGATGGTCGCCGCCACAATTCGCACGATCTTCGCTCAACCCACCGCCGAGTTGGTTCGTGCCCAGGTCGATGTCGTCGCCGATCTACTCACTGACCGGTTTCCCGCTGTCGCTGCGATGCTTCTCGACGCGACAGCCGATTTGACCGCGTTCGCGGACTTCCCCGAGGCCCATTGGCGTAAGATCTGGTCGAATAACCCGTTGGAACGACTCAACCGGGAACTCAAACGCCGGACCGACGTCGTCGGAATCTTTCCCAACCGGGAATCCCTGCTCCGTCTCGCCGGCGCCGTTCTTATCGAGGCCCACGATGAGTGGCAGGTCTCCGACCGTCGCTATCTTTCCGAGGAATCCATGAAAGAACTTACCATGACCAGCGTGTCGGAACTCGCTGCAACACCGGTCCCGGACGGGCTCGACAAACTCGAACTCCACGCGGCATAATAGCTTTCGTAGAGGGGAACGCAGAGTTGAACGCGGTCCGATCTACACCACTCCAGGGGACTCCATCCATCCGCGGTCGCCGGACCGCGTAAATTCACACTCAGCGAGTGACCACCTCCCGTTCCGAACTGCTGTCCGTCGCGGGTCACCCCCGCTCAAGCCGTTTCGCGACCGTCGAGATTGAACGATGCGCTTCCGTCGGCTGTTCACGTCGCATCTGCAACACGAGACGAACCGAACGTTCACGGAGCTCGTCGGGGTACTTCCTGGGAGCGGGCATGACTCTTTCCTCTCAAGGGTTAGAGTCTCCAGCAAACTCGGGGCGGTTCAGTCACTACGACCAGTAGTCGGGCCGGGTTAGTATCCGCCCGTCGGCCGCCGCGATCTTTGCTGGTAGTTGAGAGTTTTTGATCACTTGTTCGAACAGTGGGAGCTTCGCGTCCACGATCTTGGCGAGGGCGTCACTATTGCGGTCAGGTGGAAAGACCGCGACCACCCGAAGGTTCGGCCGGCGGGTCTTCATCGCACGGATCGCCGGCGAGAGGTCCTGGTCCGCAGAAAGGATCAGCGCAACGTCCAGCAGATGGTCGACGCAGTCTTCGACAAGGGAGACCGCGATACTGACGTCAGTCTCCTTCTCCTCCCGTTGCTGCCAGGTAGCCCCGCAGAAACGACAGGTGCGGCGCTGCTTCTGGAACCGACCCTCGACGATCTTGAGTCGGTGGCAATGCTCGGTGAGAGCCGCGAGGTACGCGCGTTGCCGGACGACTCCGGGGCCTTCGACCCGGGCGGTGAAGTATCGGACGAACGACAGCTCCTGGTCGGGGCGGATGAGGGCTGCACCCAACGCCTCAAGATCTAACCAGAGGTACTTGCGTCCATACTTTGAGTGCAGACCGTGGTAGAGATTGAATCCATCCACGTAGAGACCGACCCGGAGTTTGGTGGCCATCGTTGGCTGCCTGCCCTATACTCGAAGGACCCCGCCGGTTGGCATGCCACCGGCCCGAGGCGGCCCCAGTGAGGGGCCGCCTTTCTTTTTGATCAATGGAGCTCGACGGCGAACCGTCGAGAGATCGATAGTGACTCTGAGTATCACTCAGCCAGCAATCGAGGCACCGCAATGGGGCGCTGTAGCCGGAGCCCGTCCGGGCCTTGCGCCCATTCGTCAACCCCGCATGCAGCATGGTCGGAACCATAGCAGACTGGTACGATGCATCACTCAACCTAGCGATTGATGCGAACATGGTTGCATGGGCTACCGGTGGACCGGAACAGACAGAGCAAGCGACCGCAGGAGTAGATATCAAGGACGGAGCCGGAGACGCAGAGCTATCTGTCACGATTCGGTTACCGGCAACGGGGGTGTGGGTGGACTTCGAGGCGTTCCACCGGCGTGCCACGCGGACGGGGGACCATCCGGACGGGTTCGTGCCGTACGACTACCAGCGACGCCTGGCCGAACAGGGGCATCCGGAGCTGTTGCGGGTGCCGACCGGGGCCGGGAAGACCGCGGCGGCGGTGTTGCCGTGGTTGTGGCGACGCCAGAACCCGGCGACCCGCGGGACGACGCCTCGGCGGTTGGTGTTCACCCTGCCGATGCGGACGCTGGTCGAGCAGACACATACGGAGATCGCCCGGTGGTTGGCCAACCTGGACCTTGCCGTTGCGGATGCCGCGGCCGGCGCCGACGAACTTCCCTGCTCGGCATCGGCAGATGAAGCCCACGCCAGGCCGAACAGCCGGGTGGGGCTGTACAAGCTTGTCGGCGGAGCCGGGAGGGCCGACGGGGCATGGCGGCACCGACCGGATCGGGACACGATCCTGGCCGGCACCCTCGACCAGACACTGAGCCGAGCGCTCAACCGGGGCTACGGCGTGAGCCGGTGTTGCTGGCCCATCGACTTCGGCCTGCTACACAGCGACACGCTGTGGGTCTTCGACGAGATCCAGTTGATGGGCCCGGCGCTGAAGACCAGCCGCCAGCTGGACGCGTTCCGCTCAGGCTGGGGCACAGTGGCGCCGTGCCGGTCGATGTGGATGTCGGCGACGGTCGATCCGGCAGCCTTGAGCACAGTCGACAACGCGGTACCTCCGTCGGCTTCGGCCATCGTGGAATTAGAGGAGGCGGACCGGGTGGGGCCGCTGGCTCGCCGACTGGACGCCGGCCGGCTCGTCCGGGAAGTAGCCGCGGACGACGACGCGGCGATGCGGGCGACGAAACTCGCTCGGCTCCTCGTCGTCAACCACTCGCCGGGCACCCGCACCCTGGCGGTCGTCAACTCGGTGGCCCGAGCCAGGGAACTTGCCGATGCGGTGCACACCCTGGCCCCGGCCGACGTTCCGGTCGTGCTGCTGCACTCGCGGTTCCGTCCGGTCGACCGGCGCGCAGCCTACGACGCCATCGTGTCCGCCCCGGGCCCGGCCGGGCAGATCATCATCAGTACTCAGGTCCTGGAGGCAGGTGTTGACCTCAGCGCCCGGGTACTGCTGACGGAGGCCGCGCCCTGGCCGTCGATCGTCCAGCGGGCCGGCCGGTGCAACCGTGACGGTTCCTTCTCCGACGCGGAACTGTTGTGGTGCGAGCCACCGTCGCCCGAGCCTTACAATGCCGACGACGTCGCCGCGGCGGTGCGCAAGCTGCGCCAGCTCGACAAGCGGCAGATGACTACCGAAGAGATCAACCGGATCGTGGTGGACACGACGGCGCCGGTGTATCCGGTGCTTCGCCGACGGGACCTCCTCAACCTGTTCGACACCACCCCGGATCTGACCGGGAACGACATCGACGTCGGCCGGTACCTCCGCGACGGCGACGATCTGGATGTTTCGGTCGGCTGGCTCGATGTTCCCGATGGTCAGGTCCCGGCGACCGACACACGCGCGCCGCTGGCGGACTGGCTGTGCCCGGTTCCCATCCGGGAAATGCGGGAGACGATCAAGCAGGGTCGGCGGGTCTTCCGCTTCGACGGCGTTGAAGGACGCTGGCTGCGATGCATCCGGTCCGACCAGGTCGGGCCCGGGCAGGTACTCGTCCTCCCGGCCTCAGAAGGCCGCTACAACCCGACGGTCGGATGGGATCCGACCGAACACAAACCGGTGCCCGTGGGCCCGCCGATCGCCGCCGACGGACCGGATCCGCTGGCCAGCCCGGACGAGCCGGTGGACGACGGCACCGCGACCTGCGCCGCGCCACGGTGGGTATCGCTGCGGCAGCATGCATCCGACGTCGAACGATGGGCCGGCGTGCTCGCCGCGGGCCTGCCCGACGAGCTGCGCCAGGCAGTGGTGGTCGCCGGACGACTCCATGACATCGGTAAGGCCCACGACGAAGGCTTTCAGACCATGCTGCTGAAAGCCGCCGGGGATGAAGCCCCTCCGCAGGGCGGCGATGTGTGGGCGAAGTCGCCGCGTCCGGGCCGGACCCGTAACACGACCCGGCCGTGGTTCCGCCACGAGTTGGCCTCAGCACTGGCATTACTCAGTGACGGGGCCGTGGCGCTGGCCGGTGTCGCCGAACCCGACCTGGTTGTCTACCTCGTCGCCGCACATCACGGTCGGGTCCGCCTGGGAGTGCGCAGCATGCCTGCGGAACAGCACGGGCGGGTGCTCGGCATCGCGCCCGGCGATGTTCTGCCGGCCATAACCCTGGTCAGCGGAATGATCCCCGAATCAAAGCTCGACCTGTCCCTGCTCGAGGTCGGTCATGGGGATGGCGGCCCGTCGTGGACGGCGCGGGCGCTGGCATTACGCGATCGTCCGGGCCTCGGCGTGTTCCGGCTGGCCACGTTGGAAGCCCTGGTCAGGATGGCGGACTGGGCCGCGAGCCGCTCTCCCGGCGAGGAGATCGACGACGAGGCGGTCCGCGCCGCGGTCGACGAGGCGACGCCATGACAGGCACCATGACGCATCCGCGGCCAGGCGACCCACAGTCGGGCCCGGTGGCGGTAACCGATCCCCGGTCGTATGAGGTGGTGCTGGCCGGTGCGCGTCCCGAACCGCTCGGGGCCTATCTGGTCGCGCTCGGCGTGCTGCGTATCGTCGGCGACCAGGCTGACCCGACCGCGGCCGGCTTCTGGGCCGATGACACCTTCGTCCTGCGCTCGGCCCTGGACGCCGACGGGCTGATCGCGTTCTTCCGGGACCGGTACTGCCCGACCCCGGTGGTGTCGCCGTGGAACAACGGCAGCGGTTTCAAGGACGACGGTAAGAAGCCGAAGGCGACCGGTGCCCTCAAGACGATCGAAGCCTCGACCGATGAACGGCTTGCCAGCTACCGTGCGACGATCAACGCCGGGCGGCATATCTACCGGCGAGCCGAAGCCGAGGGGTGGGTTGACGACAAGAAGTACAAAGCAATGATTGTCGAACTGTGCCGGGCCGAGTTTCCCGACGACGCGCTCGCCTGGCTGGACACGGCGATCCTGACAACGTCCACTGAAGGCGGCCTCGACCTGCTCGCCACCCCTCCGCTGCTGGGCACCGGCGGGAACGACGGGAACTTCGATTTCTCCGTCGGGTTCATGGGACGGCTCATCGACGCCCTCGGCCTGGCGAAACCCCGCTCGGCCACGGCGGCCACGGCGGCCGCGGCGCAGGCGGGTCGGCGGGAGAGCTGGTTGCGCGCGGCGCTGCTCGACAACCCCGGCGACGCGCCCGCGCCGCTGGTGCGCGAGACGGGCGGCTACTTCTCCCCCGGCGCGGTCGGTGGGGTGTCGGCGTCCTCGTCGGGAACCGGCGACGCGCTGGTGAACCCGTGGAGCTGGGTGCTCATGCTCGAAGGCACGCTGATGTTCGCCAGTGCACCGGCTCGCAGGTTGGGGTCGGCGAGCGGCGGGCGGGCTTCGGCGCCGTTCACGGTCTCCGCGAGCGCCGCCGGCGTCGGGTCAGCCAGCGCGGAGGAGGCACGCTCCGCCCGCGGGGAGATCTGGACGCCGCTGTGGTCACGTCCCGCGACCGTCGGTGAGATAACTCGGCTTCTCGGGGAAGGCCGGGCGGAATGGTCCGGCCGGCAGGCCCGCAACGGGCTGGACCTGGCCCGCGCGGCTGCCTCGCTCGGTGTCGACCGCGGCATCGACGCGTTCGCCCGTCACGCGCTGGTGACCCGCAACGGCCTGTCGACGCTGGCGGTTCCCGTCGGGCGGGTTGCGGTGTCCCGCGAGCGGCGGCCCGAGGTGCGGCTCACCGCCACGCTCGACCCGTGGCTGGCCAGGGTGCGGTCGGCATCCAAGGAACTACCGGCCGCGGTTCGTTCCGGACTCGGCGCGGTCGAGGAGGCGCTGTTCTGGCTGACACAGAACCAGCGGCGGCGGGCCGCCGGCCTGCTCGACGTTCTCACGGCCGTGGCCGACCTGGATGCCGCGGTCGGCCGGTCCGCCACGATGCGCAACACCGGGGTGCCACCGGTAAGCAGGCTGAACGCGGCAGACTGGCTGCCGGCGCTCCTCGACCACGCCGGAGTGGAGCTGCGGCTGGCCGCCGCGTTGGCATCGCTGCGCGACCCACAACCCCGCAGGACACAGTTGCCAGCTGGAGGGCAGCCGACCCGGCTACGGGAACTACTCCACCCGGTCCGCCTGCACGGCGGGCCGCGAAACCGGTCCTGGGCATGGACGGGGCTACCCGCCCCGGTGGACGGCATCAACGCCGGCAACATCGTCGATGTCCTGGCGAGAGTGCTCGTCGAGCGTGCGCAACACAGCCGTGAACCTCAACGCCCTGCTCCAGTAGAACCACCGGCCGACAGTGGCCCGGTGGACGACTCCACCGACGACCGCGCAGATGAGACACCGGCTGGCCATGCCGACACCGAACCCGCGGCAGTTGGCACCGTCGAGACCGCGTTCCAGTTCGGCGTGTACCCCGGGCTCGGCGACGTCGCCGCCCTCATTGTGGGCGATCTCAATGATGCCGCGCTCGCCCGAACACTGTCCGCACTTCTCCTGCTCGATTGGAGCCCCGCCGCCGACAGGGAGCTTGACCGACATGTGGCCAGCGATCACGAGGCGGCGTCCACCGGCGCGGTGCATCTCCTTCCGCCGGCCGCGGCCCTCGTCCTGCCGATGCTGAGCTGCCAACAGGTGCGCTGGCGGGTGTCGACCGATGTCGAGCGGCGGCCACGGCTGGCGCCGCAGACGACCTGGCCGCGGCGGTTGGCCTCCGACCAGCTCACGGGCCTGCTTCCCGAGGTGGCGCTGCGGCTGCGGATGGCCGGGATCGGTGTCGTCGGCGCCGATGCCGACTGGTCTCACGCGGCAACACCCGCCCTCGGTCCGGCGCTCGCCGCCGCCGGCCTGCTGCGCCTGAAACCGTCGGACGTGCGGGCCATGCTCCGCCTCGTCGCCCCACCGGACCCGGCCACCCCGACAACCGCCGTAGCGGATCCGGCCGCCGCCCTATCCACAATCCGCGTTGATGTTGTTCCCTTGGAGGAGTCCTCATGACCGTGTCCCGTCAGGTGTTCGACGTCCCTCTGGAACCGGTCGCCGGCGGGCGGTTCCAGCCCACCGGGTTCCCCGACATCGGCGCGGCCCGCTTCCAGCGGCCGGTCCGCGACGGAGGGAAAGTCACCTTCGTCGAGGCGCTGCTGGTCGAGTCCACGCAGTCGATGGCCAACCGGCTGGAAGCCGTCGGATGGAACCCCGGCGCCGAACGACCGGTCGAGGAGCTCACCGGCCTGCCCTACATCCGGGTCCTCGGCGCCGGCGACCATCGCTACCTGACCTCCAGCCGCACCGAAGCGCACCGGCTGGCCTCGGCGTTCGTGAAGGACTCGACCCTCGACGGCACCAAGATGACCGACGTCATCAAGGAACGGTTCGGGCTCCGGGACGACACCCCCGTCGCACCACGGCAGATCGCCGCCGCCGTGTTGGCCCTCGACCCGCTCTGCCTGCTGCACGGTGCGTTCTTCGCCGAAAACGCCAGGGTCTGGCCCGGCCAGCCACGGATCACCCGCGCGGTGACCGGCTTCGTCGAAGCCCTCGACGTCCACCCCGCGCACAGCGGCGGGGTGAAACGGGACGCCGTGCGCCACTCCACCGGGGAGAGCACCGGCGGATCCGGCGAGGGCTACGGAATGGTCCCCTTCCACCGCACCGAATGGTCGGCTCGGGAGATCGTCGCATCGTTCGTCATCGACCTCGCGCAGATCAACAGCTACGGTCTCCCCGACCCTGCCGGGGAACTACTCGCCGCCCTGGCCCGCTGGCAGATCCGCACCCTGCTCGACGGCGGCCTGCGGCTGCGTACCGCCTGCGACCTGGCCGTCGTGGAGAACTCGGACGGCTCACCGATCACGGACCGGCGCGGCACACCGCTACCGTCGCAGGACGAGCTGTCGGCCTCGCTCGCCAGCCTCATCGCCACCTGCGCCGACCAACTCGGTGCCCGCGGCCCCCTCGACGTGCTGTGGGGCGGCGGCCAGGCCAAGGGCACCAAACGCGGCGCCGGCAAGGCAGCTGCGGGCAGCTGATGGCCACCACCACCGCCGTCCGCTTCCCGCTCGGGCGCTACCACGCCACCCCGTGGGGCCGGCACGTCAACGAAGCCGCCGTCGAATGGCCGCCGTCACCGTGGCGGCTCCTGCGCGCCCTGTATGCGACGTGGAAAACCCGCGCGCCGGAACTCGACGCCGACCTCGTCCACGCACTTCTGGAGGATCTGACCGTCCCCCCGGCCTTCCTGCTGCCCCCGACCGGCGCCGGGCACAGCCGGCACTACTTCCCCGACGGTCGGCGGAACACCCAGAGCGTCCAGGGCCGAGAAGGCACCGACAAGGCGTTCGACGCCTTCCTCGTCCTGGAAACCGCCCGCCCCGGCGACCCGGCCGACCTCACCGGCGGGGAAACCGACGGGCAACCCGCCCCGCCCGACCAGCACACCGGCGCACCGCTCCTCATCACCTGGCCGGTCGATCTGCCCGAACCCGCCCGCCTCGCCCTCGGCCGGCTGCTCGACCTGCTGCCCTACCTCGGGCGCGCCGACAGCGTCTGCCAGGCCCGGCTCGTTGATGACACCACCGATCCCGACCATCCCGACACGGTGCGCACCCTGGACGGCATGCGCCACGCCACCCCACTCAGCGCGACCGCCGCTCTGACCTCCACCGCACCCGCGGTGCCCCTCCTCGCCGCCCGCACCCCGCTTGACCTCGACGCCCTCACCGTCCGCACCGCGGCCCTGCGCACCGCCGGGTTCCTCGAACCACCCGGCGCGTACTGGATCCGCTACGCCGTCGAAGACGACGAACCGGCGACGAACCAACAAAAAAGCCACAGCAGGCCGTCACCGGGCCGAAGCCGTCGGGCACACCGCCGTCCCGGTGCACATGCCGGCAAAATCCGAGCTGCTGACGCGGTCCGCTGGACCATCGACATTTCCGACCGGCCGTCCCTGCACCAGGCCGTCGCCGTGGCCGACATCCTCCGAGCCGCCGCCCAGTCCTCCTACGGCGGGCCGGACAAGACCCGTTCCAGCGAGCTGCTGTCCGGCCGGAGCCGCCGTGACAGCGAGAAGCTGCATGACGATCACCAGCATGCCCACTACCTCGCGTTCGATGATGCGCAGCGCGACAAGCTGATCCGTTCCCTTGTCGTCTGGGCACCCGACAACGGCGACGGCCTCGCCGACGAGGAGCTCACCGCCCTGCGACGCATCTCCCACCTGCGCCCGCCCTTCGACACGGCCGGAGTGCGGCCCGCCAGGATCGCCGCCGTCGCCACCGGCCCCGTCCACGAGATCGCCCCTGAACTCTGCGGCCTCGGACCAGAACCGGCGCCCGCGACCGTCTGGGAGTCCTGGACGCCGTTCGCCCCCGCCCGTCATGGCAAACGGCGGGGGGGAGAGCAGGGCTGGATCGACCACATCCGCGCCGAAATTCACCGGGAGCTGTCCTACCGGCCCTGGCTACCCCCGACCGCCGACGTCGAGCCGGCCCTGGGGGACGGCGACTGGCTGGCGTTCCGCCGCCACCGCCCCACCAAACATCGCCTCGCCGACGCCCGGCGCGCCACCGGTGTACGGATCGTCTTCGCCGAACCCGCCGGCGGCCCCATCAGCCTCGGCGCCCTCTCCCACTTCGGCCTCGGCCTCTTCCGCCCCGTGCGGTAGGCGCGACCAAACCGTTCCTTGACACCTACGGAGATCAACATAGGCGCGACACACCGACCCCTTCCCACCGGCAACCAGATGATCATCTAGCGGACTGCGAGCGCTCAGATCAACAAGTCTCACGCATGAGCGCTCGCACGCAGGTCAAACCCCCTGCAGCGGCACCTTGACAACTCCACAGCGGCTGCCGCGAACCCCCTGCCTGGCAGCGCTCGAACCAGGCCGTATCCTTGCAGCTCAGCCGCCTCACACAGCGAGAGCTGTTCATCCGTCCTCCGGGACGGATCTCCATTGCGGCCCTACATAGATGGCGCCCTCCGTCCAGGAGGTCGAGTTCATCCGTCCTCCGGGACGGATCTCCATTGCGGCCAGGGCAGCTTTTCGAACGCTGGGGAAATATGGCGGTGGTTCATCCGTCCTCCGGGACGGATCTCCATTGCGGCTCGACCGGTGACAGCCCATACGGCGACTCGGCGCGCACGTTCATCCGTCCTCCGGGACGGATCTCCATTGCGGCCCTAGCCAGCTGAGCGCAGACGAAACGGCGCTACGCGTGGTTCATCCGTCCTCCGGGACGGATCTCCATTGCGGCGCCGTGTTTGGCATTGACCTCTCTGTCTCTGATCACGTTCATCCGTCCTCCGGGACGGATCTCCATTGCGGCAACATGGGACAGCTTGATCAGTCGGTTCATTTTCTGGTTCATCCGTCCTCCGGGACGGATCTCCATTGCGGCAAGTTCACTGCCCAGGGGACGGCGGTGGCGAACTTCGTTCATCCGTCCTCCGGGACGGATCTCCATTGCGGCGCTTGCGGCGAGTGCGGCCCGGAGGCCCTCCCCGTGTTCATCCGCCCCCCGGGGCGGATCTCCATTGCGGCTAGTCCGCCCGCACGGACAGTGCGGACAGGCCCGCGTTCATCCGTCCTCCGGGACGGATCTCCATTGCGGCCCCAGCGCCACAGCGTCCGGATCCTGAGATTCGGTCGTTCATCCGTCCTCCGGGACGGATCTCCATTGCGGCACTGCGGCGTACAACTGGACGACGGAGCCCACGGTTGTTCATCCGTCATCCGAGACGGATCTCCATTGCGGCCAGATGAAGTCCTTGCCGAGGGTCGTGGCGATCGGAGTTCATCCGTCCCCCGGGACGGATCTCCATTGCGGCAGCGCGTCGGCGACGGTGTCAGCGTCTCGCGCGCCGGGTTCATCCGTCCTCCGGGACGGATCTCCATTGCGGCGAACCAGGCGTGAACGTCAGAGCCACATTGTTCGAGGTTCATCCGTCCTCCGGGACGGATCTCCATTGCAGCCCAGTCAGATGTCACCATTTCGATCATCTGATACCTACCGACATCGGCCACGAGCACCGCGGAGGCCACCTGTGCGGCATCGCGGTACCTGCGTCATCCGTCAGTGGACCGTAGAAGATGCCAACCGCGGTCCGCGCCCGACGTCCTCGGGTTGCGCCGCGGACGGGATGCCAGGGCACACCATCGTTCGGGGGGACGCAGATGGACGATCAGGTAGTCGCATGGCCCACATCGGGCGGATCAGCGCCGCATGCGGACGACGAGAACACGCCGACGGATGGGACGCGAGCCGATCCGACTTCGACTGATCCAGCGTGCGTCGATGTCGTCCCGGAGCTCGTGCCGGCACGGATGGTGAACGAGTTCGCGTACTGCCCACGGCTGTTCTTCCTGGAATGGGTGCAGTCCCGGTTCGCGGACAACGCCGACACGGTGCACGGCCGCTATGTGCACCGGCACGTCGACCGGCCGGCGGGTGCGGCGCCGCTGCCGGAGGACGGAACGCTGCGGCTGGCCCGCTCGGTCAGCCTGTCGTCGCCGACGCTGGGACTGCTGGCGGTCGTCGACATCATCGAGGGAGACACCGGTGACGAGGGCGGCGTGACGGTGATACCCGTCGAACGGAAACGGGGTCGTGCCCCGGACAACCCGCAGCGCTCCTGGGAACCGGAACGGGTGCAGCTGTGCGTCCAGGGCCTGCTGCTGCGGGAGGCCGGCTACCGCTGCGACGAGGGGATGCTCGCGTTCGCCGAGACCAAGGAGCGGGTGCGGGTCGTGTTCGACGAGGCGCTGGTGGCCCGGACACTCGGCCTCGTCGCCGAGCTGCGCGACGTCGCGGCGCGCGGACAGGCACCGGCGCCGCTGGTGGACTCCCCGAAGTGCCCCCGCTGTTCGCTGGTGGGTATCTGCCTGCCGGACGAGACCAACGCGCTCGCCGGCCGGGCGCAGTTGCCGTTACGCCGGTTGCTGCCCCGGGATCCAGCATCCCGACCGGTGTACGTCGCCGAGCAGGGCGCGGTGGTGGGCCGCGACGGTAACCGGCTGGAGGTCCGGCGGAAAGGCGAGCTGATCGCCTCCGCCCGGCTGATCGATGTCTCCCACCTGTCGGTGTTCGGGAACGTGCAGGTCAGCACCCCGCCGGTCCGGGAACTGTTCGCCCGGGAGGTGCCGACCTGCTGGTTTTCCTACGGCGGCTGGTTCTCCGGTATCGCCCACGGTCTGCCCGGCAAGAACGTGGACCTGCGCCAACGGCAGGTCGTCGCCGCCGCGCAGGGTGGTCTCGCCATTGCCCGCGAAATGATCCAAGGCAAGATCCGCAATGGTCGGACGCTGTTGCGACGCAACGCCCGCGACCCCATCCCCGACACGTTGGACCGGCTCGCGCAGGGCGTGAAGGCGGCGGAAGGCGCCACCTCGGCCGCGATACTGCTCGGGGTCGAGGGTGCCGCGGCCCGCACCTATTTCCAGGCGTTCCCGACGATGTTGCGGCCCGAGCACCGCCTGCCCGGCAGCGCCTTCTCGTGGGAGGGGCGGAACCGTCGACCACCGCGGGACGCAGTGAACTGTCTGCTGTCCTACGCCTACGCGCTGCTGGTCAAGGATCTGACGGTGGTGTGCCTGACCGTCGGGTTCGACCCCTACCTCGGCTTCTACCACCGGCCCCGGTTCGGCCGACCCGCGCTCGCCCTCGACCTCGACCTCGACCTCGCCGAGGAGTTCCGACCGCTGATCGCGGACTCGCTCGTCCTGAACCTCATCAACAATGGCGAGATGAAGGACAGCGACTTCGTCGTCCGCGCCGGCGGCGTGGCGTTGACCAGCGCCGGCCGGAAAGCGGTCATCGCCGGCTACGAACGGCGACTCGACGTCGAGGTCACCCACCCGACGTTTGGCTACCGGATCAACTACCGTCGCGTGCTCGACGTGCAGGCCCGGCTACTCGGCGCGCACGTCCTCGGGGAGATCCCGGCCTACACCCCGTTCACGACCCGGTAGTCGACGATGCGACGGCGCTACCTGGTCACCTACGATATCCGCGATCCGAAACGGCTCCGGGACGTGTTCACCACGATGAAGGGCTTCGGTGACCACGTCCAGTATTCAGTGTTCCTCTGCGACCTCGACGGGACGGAGAAGCCGTTGCTGCTGGCGGCCCTCGGTACCGCCATCAAGCACACCGAGGACAGTGTCGTGATCGTCGATCTCGGCGAGGCCACCGGCCGGGGAACCGGCTGCTTCGAGTTTCTCGGGGTTCACCGACCCCTCCCCAGCAGCGGTCCGATGATCGTCTAGCGGGTTGCGAGCGCTCAGATCAACACTTCTTCCGCGGGAGCGCTCGCACGCAGGTCAGACCCCCTGCGACAGCACCTTGACAACTCCAGCACGGCAACCGGCCGACCCCCTCCCAGACAGCGCTCGAACCAAGCCGTATCGTTGCAGCTCAGCCGCCCCAAGCAGCGAGAGCTGTTCATCCGCCCCCCGGGGCGGATCTCCATTGCGGCGCCACGATCGACG
>NZ_CAUVXI010000008.1:0-2682 GCF_963555845.1 Protofrankia sp. Cas8
GTGCCGCGCCAGCGATACAAATCCAGCACGGTTCACCTTTATGGCGACATCTGTCGAACTTGCCGTCACAGCGATTTCAAATCCCTCATCCCATACAAAGCGCAAGCCATCATCAGGATGATACCCAGGTACTTCAATAACACGATCCACTATCCACTCCGACCTTCGCGAAAACATGCGACGAGGTATTTCCTCCGACTCGCTTTGAGCCAGGAAACTCTAGTCTACCCAAGGTAAATGTGACGATTCTCGACGACAACCGACTTGCCGGGCTTTCTTGGATTCGGAACCAATCGCTCGAAGTTCATATGTGGACCACCACCATGCCGCCCAGTGATATCCGATTCACCGATTCTGACAACACGACTTCCATCCTTCGAGACGTAGCGACCGCTACCCTTAAGGGCCTCCGAATATCCCGACCCAAGCCATTTCCCAGCCGCATCGAGAGCCGCGGGGGCTGGTCACGGGTCGAGTCTGTCAGTCAGCCCGCCTGAGCGTGGGGAGGCAGCAGCTGAAGAGCCGACACCTGGGGAAGGACCGGTCTGTCGTCGTTGGTGGGCTTGGCGGGCGGCCTGCCGGGACGCCCCAGCACGCCCGCGATCACCGGCCAGCCGACCCCGTCCGCGGCCGCCGGCCACCACAACCAGTAACCGCAAAGCAGACATTACCTTACGAACACGCGACTACCGGACACACGACCCTCCCAGTTCAAGCCCCCGGCGTCCAGTTCGTTCCGGCGCCGCGCGGCGGACTGCGCGCGGCCTGGCGGCCGTGCTCGCCCGGTGCGTCAGCGGCCCGTCCCGTCCACCGGGGGGTGCCGAACTGCTGTGTCGTCACGAACGAAACGGCGGGAGGCCGGCCACGGGCACTCACAATCCGGTGACGCCTCGCGCGATCGATCCGATGGCCACCGCGCACCAGCCGACCAGGAAGATCACGTCGGCGGTGCGGCGTAGCCGCCGTGCGTGCGCGCGACGCGAGGGGGTGCGGTGGACGCCCTCGCGCGGTCCCCCGACGGCGCGAAGAACATCCCAGGGAGCCCGAGGGCGCGCATCGATCGGCCGTGTCAGCCAGAAGAGCACGGGTGTCGTCAGCATTGCCAGACCGGCCACGATGCCCACCATCCCCCCATCCGAACAGATTCCAATCTGGGCCGGCCCAGACTGCCCGGCGATGTGATCTATGGTTGCCGTCACATGGCCGGCGCCGCTTCCGCTCGTGCTGCACACGCCCGCACCGGCCTGCATACCGGAGACCCGGTCGCCTGCTGTCCGGCGCACCATCACACGCAACGTTGAAGACCAACAGATCATGATCATTGGTTCTTGCCGAAACCGCGTTTCGTCACAACGAAACGTTCGACGCGCAGCACACCTTCACCTACAGCGGCCCACCGAGCCTGCCGACCATGCGCCCATGGCCGGATCGGGCACGTCATCGCCAACAACGTCCGCGCCGAACGCGCCCACCGCCGCATGACCCAAACCGACATCGCCACCGCCATCGGCTGACCCCGCTCCTCCAGCCACGACATCGAAGCCGGCGCCGCAAAATCAGCCCCGACGACGTCGCCGCCCTCTGCCACACCTTCAACATCACCCTCGCCGAACTCGCCCACGGCGCCAACCCCGACGACCTACAAACCCTCGGCATCTAACGGCAAACGGTCAGCATTCACTCAGGATCTGCCGCAACTCATCCTCATAGGCCGCAACGGCATCCGGGTCCCGGTCGAAGTAAGCCTCCCAGAAACCCGGCTCGAGCCAGCGGCGAGGCGCCAACTCGACGACACCGCCCTCACCTACCTTCGCCACCCAGTTGGAGGGAAGCCGGTCATCTACCGTCATGAACATCTCGGAATCCCACAAGCCAGGGGCGCGAACATCATCCCCGACGATCTGCAACTCGATGCGACGACCCGGGCAAGCCAGTACCGAAATCACGATGTATTCCCCACCGAGACGGACCCAGGCACTGTCCTCTATCGAACCGCTAGTCACTGGACTGATAATACGAGTACACAGAACGCGCATGGTCACCGAGTCACATTGAAAACGATCTTGTAATCATAATTGTAGTTAACGACATCGGTCGCAGGATTATAGTAGTAGTGTACCTGGAACGGCCCCTGTGGACTTTGGAACGTCCTCGACGTGTACTTTCCCCAGTCGGCGATGCTACTACCGTCCGACGTCAACTCCTTGACCACCTCCGGGTTCCGCAATTGACTACCGGAAATAATGCGCTGCGACCCCTGAATCACTTCAGACTGCAACTCACCGGAGGCCGTGAACGCCGAGCTAGCGGACTCACGAGCCAACTGCTCCCCCAGGCGAACCCCGTTCACCACATTGTCAGCACCCGCTCCCGCGTTTGTGGCCGCAGCCAGGGTAGCAGCGCCGCCTTCGGTTGTGCCGGTGCCGGCGCAGGCGGTCAAGTCCTTCGGCCGAGGCCCCGGAGCGTTACGGGCCAACCAGGCCGCGGCCATCTGTACCCGGCTGACCACCGCCCGGCCGGCCGCGGTCCGGCCCGCTCTGCCCGCGAGACTGCCGGCACCAGCCGAAACCAGACCACCACCCGCATCCGACCAGCTATAACCCCCGTCACCGAACAGATGGCTGGACAGACCACCCGCGGTGACCGAACCCAGGCCGGCACCCGCCGCACCCGCCGCCACCC